>JBJKPO010000471.1:0-6194 GCA_046706235.1 Bacillota bacterium
CCCTTAGGTATGTGCGTATACGCGATACATGCCGTTTAAGGGCAAGGGATCTAGTTTTAATCACTTTAGCATTCTGTTGTAGTATTAATTCGATAACCTTCCCACTCAATGCATAAAGTGTTCATACAGCCGGTTTACTTTTGCTTCGAGCAAATAGATTTTTTCCAGTTGGGTTTCGATTCGGGCGAGCCTGTTTTCGGTAAGCGCCGCAAATTTATCAAATTCCGTTTTAAAATCCACGGTTGTTTCCATAAGATCGTTTCCGGCCATTCCATCCGTCTCCCTTTTTCGCTTGTTGGTTAGCTTAGTCTCACATATAGTATTTTAAATTGTCAGGGAGATTATTCTATTGCTTTTCGTGAACGGTTTTTTTCGTGCCTTTTCGTGTTCAAAAGGCTTTGACCTGTTTTCTTTCCACTTTTGTTTCACTGCGAAAATTAAGTAATCAATAAATACAATTTTTTAACCAATTCCTTGCCGTATACCTCAAAAAAACGCAAAGTTTCCCGCATTCTCCGCTTCCCCCCTCCCCAATATATATTCCAATTACCGGAGTTGTATTATTAAAATTGTGATGATATCAAATTAATATCAAAAATATTCTTTCGATAAAAAATGGGATATTGGCGATAAAATTAAGGTTTTTAACACCGCCGTCAGCTTTGTTATAATATTCATTGAAGAAGGTGATATGATATTTTTTGTAGATCGAAACAGAAAACAAATATTTTAAATAAATTCCCGGTAGTGTTGCTTTTAATCATAATAATTTATTTGGTTGTAACGGCGCCTACCCTGGCCAAGATGGCTCCTCCAGCGGTAGTTGGAGGCATCATCGACCTTACCGGCCTGGATTTTGAGACCGCCAACCCCGTTAAACTCGACGGCGAGTGGGAGTTTTACTGGGACCGGCTGCTCCAACCGGCGGATTTTCAATCCGTTCTTCCTCCGAAAACGGGATATATCGTCGTTCCCAAGTCGTGGAACGGTTATAGCGTTAACGGCAAAAAGTTAACCGGCTTTGGCTACGCCACCTACCGGCTGATCATCAAGGCAACACCGGAGAACCGGATTTACGGTCTTAAAATCCTGCCGATGGGGACGGCATACAAGTTATGGATCAACGGTAATTTGTTATCTTCTAACGGCGCGGTGGGAAAAAACAGCCGGGAAACGGTTCCCCAGTATCTGGCAAAGGAAGTGTTCTTCGCCTCCGGGCGGCCCGCGATAGAGCTGATCCTGCAGATCGCCAATTTTCACCATCAAAAAGGCGGATTTTGGTACTCGCTTAATTTCGGCTCGGCCGGGCAGATTGAAAAAAGCGGGTTTTTCAAGTTCTGGTTTGATTTATTCCTGATTGGCGCGCTGTTTATTACCGGCATCTATCATTTCGGGTTGTACATATTACGGCGTAAGGAACGTTCCACACTATATTTCGGATTGTTTTGCCTGGTGGTAACGATCAGAAACCTGACTTTCAATGAGTATCTTATTACCAGATTTTTTAATGGCTTGCCCTGGGAACTGGTGATCAAGACCGAATATTTATCGCTGTACTTTATTTTGCCGCTGGGTCTCGCCTTTTTCGCTTCGTTATTTCCCGGGGAGTTCTCCCGAAAAGTGGTCAAAACGGTATGGATTATTGCTTTGGCGGCCGGTGTTTTGGTGATCGGAACTCCGGCCCGGATATTTTCCGATACGGTTGATCCGTTTCTCTACAGCATGGTTATCGGAATTATCTACATATTTTATGCGTTAGTCAAAGCGGTCTTTAAAAAAAAGGAAGGCGCGCCGATCGTGGGACTGGGGTATATTTTCCTGATGGTTGCGGGAATCAACGATATCATCGCCAAATTTACCGCGGTGAGCGGCGGGATATTTTTACCGTTGGGACTATTGGTGTTTACGTTTTCCCAAACCTTCATTCTCTCGATGCGTTTTTCCAAGGCATTTACCACGGTGGAAACCCTTTCCGAAAACCTCTACGGGTATTCCCAGGAACTGGAGGAAAAAAACATCCTGCTGGAACGGGTGGATAAGATCAAAGATGAATTTCTGGCCAATACCACTCACGAACTAAAAACTCCTTTACACGGAATAATCGGGATCGCCGAATCGATACTGGCGGATGCCGGGAAAACAGGTAAAAAACAGCTTGAAAACTTGAAGCTGATCATATTAAGCGCCAAACGGCTTTCCGGCCTGGTGAACGATATCCTTGATTTTTCCAAAATGAAAAACCAGGATATCAACCTGAATATAAAACCGGTGGATCTATGGCAAGTGGTGGCGGTAACGCTGGCGCTGTTAAACCCGCTGGCTAAAGCCAAACAACTCGCTCTTAACAACGATATCAACGAAAACATGCCCCTGATAGCGGCTGACGAAGAACGGCTCCGCCAGATCATCCAAAATCTGGTGGGAAACGCGATTAAATTTACCGATACCGGCCAAATCACCGTTTCCGCCGTGGTGCGGGACGATAAACTCGAGATCCGGGTTGCGGACACCGGCATCGGTATCCCCGCGGACCGGCTCGCGGATATCTTCAAACCGTTCGAACAAATCATCCCCCCGGAAGGGACCGGATACGGTGGTACGGGCCTGGGTCTTTGCATTACGCGCCGGCTGATTGAAATGCACGGCGGCGCAATAACCGTATCTTCAGAGATTGGGAAGGGGTCGGTATTTGCATTTACCATACCGTTAAGCGGCGCAAGTAAGGAACGCAACGAAACCGCGCCGGTAAAGACAAATCCGGTGGACCATTTGGCGCCGGAACCGGCAGAGATCGAGGCGGCGGCTGGTAAAAGTTTCGAAGGAGCCGCGATGACAATTTTAATCGCGGACGACGAACCGATCAATCTTCAGGTAATCCGCAATATACTCGCGGCGGAAGAAGATTACCACATTATTACCGCCATAAACGGCCTTGACGCCCTGGCGAAAATTAACCGCGCAATAAAGCCCGATCTGGTGATTCTTGATATCATGATGCCGAAAATGTCCGGCTTTGATGTTTGCCGTAAACTCCGCGAGCAATATTCGCTGTTTGACCTGCCGGTCTTGATGGTAACCGCCCGGAACCGGGCTGACGACATTATCGCCGGTTTTGAAGCCGGGGCCAACGATTACTTGTCCAAGCCGTTCGATCGCCAGGAACTCAACACCCGGGTCAAGACGCTGCTTGAACTGAAAAAAACGGCGGAACAGGCCGTCACCGCCGAGTTGCATTTTTTGCAAGCCCAGATTAAACCCCATTTCATCTATAACGTTCTGAACTCAATCACCGCCTTATGCCGGACCAATCCCGAAAAAGCGCGGGAGATGCTGATTAATTTAAGCAATTACCTGCGAAGCAGCTTTGATTTTAAAAGCACCGGGAAGCTGGTTCCCTTCGCCAAAGAATTGGACCTGGTAAAGGCGTATCTGGCCATCGAACAGGAACGGTTTACCGGCAGGCTTAACGTGGCATACGATATCGATCCGGATCTGAACATCGATCTTCCGCCGCTAATTCTGCAACCGGTGGTGGAAAACGCGGTCCGGCACGGCTTGATGCCCAAACTGGAAGGCGGCCTCTTGCGGATCTCGGCTAAAAGTTGGGATGACCATGTCCTGCTAACAGTTACGGACGATGGAACCGGAATCGACGAAGCCAAAATAGCCGTTATTTTTTTAGAAAAAAACAATAATTCCGCCGGCGGGGTCGGGCTGGTCAATATCTATAAAAGAATGAACGCGATTTACGGGTACGGTCCGGAAATTAAAACCAAAACCGGCGCGGGGACCGAAGTTACCTTGAAAATACCGAAACGGAAGGTGGAATGACATGCCAAGGGCAATACTGGTTGATGATGAACAATTGGCGCTTGATGAGCTGGGTTTCCTGCTGTCCGCGTATCCCGATTTTGAAATTGCCGGGGCATACACCAACCCGCTGGAAGCCCTCGGCCAAATAATCGCCCAAAAACCCGATCTGCTGTTTTTAGATATCGGGATGCCGGCCATCAACGGTTTGAACCTGGCCAAGGAAGTGATCGGAATCTAAAAAAACACGGCGGTTATTTTAGTTACCGCTTATGACGAATACGCGGTGGAGGCTTTTGAAATCATCGCGGTGGATTACCTTCAAAAGCCGGTCGGCCGGGAACGTCTCGATAAAACCATTGAAAGGCTTCGCCTAAGCCATAAGCCAAACGGTAAAACCGGCAGGAATATCCTGGATAAACTCAATATTATCGAGAAGAGTTTGAAACAATCCGAAGAAAAGTTTGCCGTGTGGGGCATTGACCAAATCTATCTGTTAAAACCGTCGGATATATTATATCTTACGGTGGAGGACGGCAGCGTTCTTCTATTTTCAAGGCAGGGACAATTTACAACCAAACAGAGC
Source organism: Bacillota bacterium (assembly GCA_046706235.1). Classification (GTDB taxonomy): domain Bacteria; phylum Bacillota; class UBA4882; order UBA8346; family UBA8346; genus JAEZJQ01. Next base: position 4,397 of record JBJKPO010000471.1, read on the forward strand.
CTCGATATCTGGGAGAAGAAACTGGATTCCTACAACTTTTTCCGGTGCCACCGGGGTTTTCTGGTCAACATGGACTATGTGGAACGGATTGTGCCATATGAGAACAACTGTTGCACGGTTATTCTCAAGGATAAAAGGGCTGAAATCCCGGTGAGCCGGAGGCAAACCAAGGAACTAAGAAGTAAATTGGCAATTTAGGATATCCTTTCGATATCCTAAATTGCCGCGTTTTACCGCTTTCCTTAATCAGCCGGGGTAATCGCGGCGCCTTTTTCACAATGGGCGTCATTTTCCAGATCGGAAAAGTCCTCCGGCAAACCAAAGCGAAACCGCCATGAACCCAATGTTTTATCTTCCGGTTTAAAGCCGCCCGCGGGACATTCCCGATCATATAACTTAATGGAATGAATCTCTCCGTCGAAACTTTTTTCAATTCCTTCTTTAGAAACTCCAACCGTCAAATCGTCCATGCTGTATAGATCGATGATCTCATTCTTTAGCGGGTTCACCAGGATTCGCTCCCCATCGAGGTAAATCCTTGCCTCCTCCGTTGTTCCATCGATAATGGCGCGGCTTACTACGAGACAGTGCTGCTTTCCGTCAAAAAATTGCTTGATGCCATCCGAAAGATAGAGCACACTGCCGTGGTCACCCGTCAGATCCAATCTAACCCTGCCCGAATCGGTAATAGTGAGACCGTAGCCATTATTACCGTCCTCGTCGAAGCGGTTAATAATGACGCCGCCCTGGGATTCCGGCTTTGACAAAAATTGAATCTGAAATGTAAATGCTTGGCGCCGGAAATCATAACGTTCCTTTTTGGCGGCGCTCATAAAACCGGAGTTTAATCTTAGTTTATATTTGATATCGGTGAAACCGGCGCTAACCGCCTTGTCGGCCTCGGCCCTGGAATACAATCGCGCCCCGCCGGCCTTTTCCGTCATCCCCAGATAGGCTTGGACCCCGGTATAACAGCCAGCCTCCTTGAACGCTTTAGCCATATCCGCGGCGGCAACGTTTTTTTGATATTCGGCATGAATGATCCGGGCAAATTCCCCCGGAGCCAGTGACGCATAAAATTTGCCCAACGCTTTCCCGGTTTCGATACAAGTATAGTCCGCTTCTTTTAGCGCTTTGGCCACTCCGTTCCGGTCGATTGCCGGGGGGCGGGCGGCGGTATAAAGATTGATAAGCAGTCCGGCCATTGCCAGAACTTCGAGCTTTGCATCCGCAACTTTATTCAACGTTTTGCTTAATAGATGGGCTTCGGCTTGCGGCAAGCCGGCCCGGACCGAATCCCCGAGCCGGGTCGGCTCCTTGCTTACCCCTTCCTTAAATGCCTTGGCCAGATCTTCAATTTTGCTTATTTCGTATTGATATACTTGAACTATGACAATTCCGACGGTTTTATCGTCGGCGCCGCATTTTTGAGCAATGGAACGGGCTGCATCCGCGGCGGAATACTCGGCATAAGCAAGCGCTCCGGCCAGGCTCCGGGCATCCATCCCGCTATAAACCTGTAACAACGCGTCGGCAACCGGTATAACATCCTTGGTTAACGGTTTAACCGCTTTGCCTAATTCGCCCGCCTTGGTTTGATCCCATTGATATACTTGTTGCAGGGCGGATGCCGTCTTGTTAAGATCGGGTCCCACTTCTTTCCATAACGAAGCGGCAATCTTGACCGGCTGATCGGAAAATTGGCTGTGCAAGGCTTCGGCCAGCGACCGATGGGTAAGGGACGGCGGAGAAGCATTGCTGAACAACTTGGCCAATAATTCGGCGAAATGTTCGCAGC
>JBJKPO010000472.1:0-2345 GCA_046706235.1 Bacillota bacterium
GTAAGCACCGGCTTGTTGTACATTAACGTTATAATCCATCCAATCATTGAGATCGATCCAACCGACATTCAATCCGCCGCCGGTGTCGCTGGTGGTCTCGGTCTGGACACCGGACATTGCGTCATAATTTTCGGCCTCGATCATGCCGGGTAATGTTTTATTAATAGGCGGAAGTGTCGGGGTCGGAGTTGAGGTCGCGGTCGGTCCCGGCGTTCCGGTCGGAGGAGGCGGAGAAGAAGTGCCGCCAACGCTAAATAATTCGATTCCATTCCCCGTACCGAGGTTCCGGGTATATTTTTTATCAGTATTATTATTCCAATGTTCATGTACTCCCAAACTGCCTAACCGGACACCATCCGGCGCGTAAACAACTCCGGAGGGGGGATTATTGGCGAGAGCTTCCTCATGTAAATAACTATCGGAATTAGCCATCATGCCGGCGCCCATTTCGGCGTTCAGGAAATCAACTCCCACCGAATCAAGCGCTACTTGATCAAGCGACATAAAGATACTGGATGGCCAGGTATTCCCGAGTGACGCCCACTTCACCGGCACAACATCGGAATGTTTAGCTCCATATAGACCATCCAATAAAAACAGCACGGTTTTTCCACCTAAATCCTTATCGCCCATAAAATCCACAAATGGATGATATGTATTGTACGGTCTGGCAAGATCATGGTCTAAACCATTAATTGTCCCGTAATGATTTTTAGCGCTTAAAGTTACTCCCGCCACCGGATGGGCCTTCATAATCGGCATATCAATCAGATAAGCCGCTTGGTCAACAAATGTTGGAACTCTATCACCGCAATAATTGGATTGAGAATAAGCAATCACCGGATTCGACCAAGCCCGGAGCACTCTTCCGTCTCCACCATAACCATCAGCTATAACCACTTGCGGAAAACTGTTTTTAACCGCATTGTAAATATTATCAGTCACATACCGGGAGGCGTCATATATTGTAATATTAGCTTGCGGAACCCCCAGGTTTTTAACCAATTTCTTCACAATCGATAACACGAACTTTGGACAAGGATTTATATTATTAACCTGCTGGTTATGGGCGGTCCGGGTATTGTTGCAATTAATTTTCATCGCAATGGTTTCAGCCGGGTTATAACCGACATTTCCCTTGCCATGATTTTGATTGAAATATTTAAAAATGGCATCCCAGGCGGCGGCATCACTACTCGTCCCGGTTAATGCCCGAAGCGAATCGGAGACCATACTGTCTATAACCGCTTGATTAGTAAATTGATTATCCCACCAATAATTGGTGGTCCCATCCCAGGTGGCGGCGCTGAGATTCCTGGCCCAGGTTACTCTTCCGGGGTAAATTCCCCTGGCCACTCCCATCGGGGCATTCGGCCCTTCCGGCGATGAAAATGCCGCGGATGTTTTTCCCGGATTGATTGCAACCAATCCGATAGCAGTGATAACTGCAATTACAACTAGTATTGCGGCCAAAAAATAGCGTTGCGTGCCCTTATTAATCTGTATCTTGATCTTTTTAAATAATACTGTAATCCCGCTAATACCAAGCAACCATGCCATAAAACCGGCGGCAATCGGGGCTGCGATTCTTTGGCAGGGGTAAACGGCCCGGCTTGGCTTGGGAACAACCCTGATTAAAAACCAGATTAGGGCAATCAAACCTACAAAGGGAAAAAATAATTTAGCCCAATGGTTTTTAAAATTAACACCCCGGAATTTTCCGGTTTTCGGACATACCCGGAATAAACTGTTATTCGACTTATCCTCCAATATCTTCACTCCTTTTTTCTTAATTTATAAGAGTTTGCCTGAAAATGTTTACGCAAGCATCCTCCTTTGAAATTATTTTATCATAATTACATTTCTCCGGAAAGAAATATTTAATAATTCATTTGCGTTCTTTACATATGTTACTTTTAATGATTAAAAAAACAGCGAGAGTTATCTCCCACTGTTTTTAAACTATTGTTTTCTTACTATAACTTTAATTTTACAATATTTTTTATCACCATTATATTGCTATTTATTTGACTAATTAATTACCATATACTTTAAATTCATAGGCCGAGGCCCACCCGGCACTAGTGCCGGTAACGGTTATCCTCACATATCTTCCAGTCGCGCTAAAACTATCGGAAGTATCACCCGCTACCGTATTCCCGGTTTTATCCACCACAGTGGTAAAGTTTACATTATCGTTCGAGACCTCGATCCGGTACTTATACGACCGACTGGCGCTAATGTACCAGTTAAAATCAACCCTGCTCAAGCTATAACCGGCGCCTAAAACCACCTTCCACCATAGTGGAAAAACCGCACTGCCCGCCGCCCATCTGGTGCCGGCA
>JBJKPO010000473.1:0-4294 GCA_046706235.1 Bacillota bacterium
ATTAACGCGTACTTGGGTTTCTTCGCCATTTTGACGATAAAGTGTGGCAATTTTGCCGTCAATATTAGTTTGAATCGTACCGGCAATTTGAGCGGCCGTTATCCCAAAATCCGCCGCCCGCTTACGATTAATTTGAATGGCCAATTCGGGCCGTTCTTCTTCCCTTGACATATAAGTATTTGTAATTCCCGGAATCGAGCTTAAAGTATCCAAAATTTTGACGGCGATCTCTCCGGTTGCCTGTTGATCGTGCCCTCTGACTTCGACTGCAATCGGAAACTGTGATCCGCCATAAAACATTCGCATGCTGTTACGAGCGCTAATCCTTATCCTGGAACCGGGTATCCTGAGTTTGGCTTGAAGATCGCTCACGACTTGCTGAGTAGTGCGATGACGTTCGGTTTTAGGCACCAACCGTAAAGTTAACGAGGCTTGAGCCGAACTGCGCCTCCCAACCGAAGTTTCAAAACGGTCTATTTCTGGGACCATTTTTTGAATCGATTTTTCAAGCATTTGAGTATTTAAATCGGTTTCCTCCAACCGGGTGCCCGCGGGCAGTTGTAAATTGATTGAAATAACTCCTTCATCGGTGTCCTGTACCAATTCGCTGCCAATCAACGGATAGATCAATAATGTTAATAGGAAAATCCCGCAACATACCGATAGGACTATCAATTTATGCTTCAAACACCAAGTTAGCAACTTTTGATACGAATCTTCCCAACCGTTTTGAAGTTTTATCAATCTAGCTTTAATACCGTCGGTTTTGGCTACCTCATCCATGTCGGCCGATTTTAAAAACTTGGAACACAACATGGGAATTAAGGTTGTAGCCACTATTAAGGAGCAAATAATCGAAAAGATAACCATATAAGACAATTCTTTAAACATAATTCCAGACCGGCCGGTAATAAACAACAAAGGAAAGAAAACACAAATATGGGTAATGGTTGAAGCCGAAATTGCCGGACCCATTTCTGAAGTACCTTTTACAGCCGCGGTAACTATATCCTCCTTATCACGATGATGATGCCGAAGAATATTATCAAGCACCACAACGGCGTTATCGACCAGCATGCCTACACCCAAGGCTAATCCGCCCAACGAAATTGTATTTAAAGTCATTTTACTAAAATAGGCCAAAATTAGAGTCGCCAGGATCGAAACCGGCATGGCAACGGCGGCGATAATCGTAAGCCGGAAATTGTGAAAGAAAAATAATAAAATCAGACCGGCCAATATCGCTCCAATAACGGCAGCATCCGAAACACTTTGCACCGCCCGGCGGATATAAATGGAATCATCATTTATGATCCGTAAATTTATCTGGGGGTATTGTTCCTTAAGTTGATCAATCGTTTTGTATATTCGATCCGCAACCGCCACGGTATTATAACCCGAACGTTTTTGAATTGAAAGTATTATCCCCGGCCGACCGTCGATTCGAACCAAAGAGGTGAGCGTGGCAAATCCTTCGGTCACTTCGGCCAAATCCTTCAGATAAATAGGAATATTGTCCTTTACCGTAATAACCTGGTTCCTAATCTCATCTAGACTCTGAAATTCACCTTTGGTGCGAAGTAAAAAATCTCCCACTCCCACAGCCAGATGTCCCGCCGGAAGCATTGTATTTTCATTTTTTAAAACCGTTGCCACTTGATCGGCGGTAATCCCCAGTGTCTGCAGCCGTTCTTGCTTTAAAAACACTCTGATTTCCCGGATCCTTCCGCCTCTTACATCGACCAGGGCCACCCCGTCCACCTTCTGTAATTGGTAGCTCAAATCATTATCGGCCAATTGCCTTAACGAAGTATCATCCATGGAACCGGACAATCCCAGGGTCAGTATGGGCGAATTAGACGGATCGTATTTAAAAATCGTCGGAACTCCGGCATCATCCGGCAATCTTGATTTAAGCCGGTCAAGCGCGGAACGAATATCATTGGTGGCTTCATCCAGATTTAAACCCCAGTTAAAACTAACGGTGACCCGGGATGATCCTTCCTGAGAAGTTGAGGTGATCAATTTGACTTGATTAATAGTGGAAACTGCTTGTTCCACTGGAATTGTAATCAATTGTTCGATTTCTTCCGGTCCCGCGCCGGAATATGAAGTACTGATATTAATGGCCGGATAGGTTACCTGCGGGAATAGATCAATCGGCATTTTTGACGAGCTAATCAATCCCAGCACCAAAAGCGCTAGAAAAAACATTCCGGTTAAAATTGGCCGTTTGATACAAAGCGCCGTAATATTCACTGAGTAACACCAGCCTTTTTTGATCCGGCTCCTTTGGAAGCTTTTAATTGTTGATTTTTCTCGGACCCATCGCTATGTTGCCGTACATCACCATTCCCGCCCATGAGTTGAACCCGTTGACCGTCCCGAAGCCGGTTTTGGCCGATAATAACTATTAAATCGCCCTTTTTAACCCCGCTGGTGATTTCCGCTTTACCTTCGGAAACCAACCCAACTTTTACTTCCTGGAAATGAACAATGTTATTGGCGGCAACAATAAAGACACCGGTTTTATCTTCCTGAGTTATAACGGCTTCTTGCGGTACCACCAATGCCTGTTGATTTCTTCCGATGATTATCTCCGCGGTCCCGAACATCCCCGGTATCAACTTATGTAGTGGATTGGAAATAGCGGCCGAAAGCTGTAAAGTCCTGGTTTTGGGATCGTAGGTGGGCGATATTTGATTGACATGACCCTCGAATACTTGGCCGGGACAGGCATCAGTCCTGAAATCGGCCCTGATTCCCTTGGTTATTTTAGCGGTATCCTTTTGATCAATCGTAAAAGTCAGTTTGACGGGATCCAAGACGGCCGCGGTAATTATTGTTGTTCCGGTGGTGAGATTGACCCCGGGGGTTACCAGCTTTTTTAAAACATACCCGTTAATGGTACTGTATATTTTGGTCTGATTAAGCTGTAATTTAAGTAATTCGTAACTTTTTTGAACTGCTTGCAGTTGCGCTTTCTGTCCGTCAAGCGAAACTTGAGCCGTTAAATAAGAATTCTCAACATTCTCGTAATCTCGTTGCGAAATATATCTTTTATTCAATAACTCCTGATAGCGTTCTTTTTCGGTTTTATACTTGTTGATATTGATCTCCGCTTGTTGAATGTTGGCGTTTATACTGACGATGTTGGCTTCGCTCTGCTGCAACTGGATCCGGATGGCTTCATCATCCATAACACCGATTAAACTACCGACTGAAAGCGGTTGGCCTTCCTCGACCAACAATGAGACCAGTCGGCCGTTAATCCGGGGTTGAATTGCAATTTCGGTTTCCACCTCGATATTTCCTACCAAATTCATGGATTCTTTAATAGCTTGCGGAGTTGCTTTCATGACCTTGACTGCCGGTAAGGAAGCGTTTGGTTGGTTTTTTGGTTGAACGGTCTTATTTACCAGTGCCTGGCTTAATACCAGTTTCTGTTTAACTTTCACTCCGACCAAAACTAAAAATGCCATCGCAATGATAATAATCATAATTTTTTTCATGATGAACCTCCTGAAACAAACATAAATCAAGAATAATTATATATTTATATATCACTTTGGGTTCGGATTAGACTAAAAAAACCTCATAATGCTTTTTTGCTTTTCAATGTTTATCCCGAACCAGCGCCTGAGGCATTATTTTTCAAAATTAGAAAGTATAAACCATGCCAAGTAAAAATTACCGTGGAGATATCTTGAAAATATGATGATATTGTTACAAATACATTAACAATATCATGGTTATTATGATTCGGGTCGAGTCGAGCCTTTGATTAATGAAGTAATGACGGCGATAAATGCTAACAGCGCGCCTACTATATATGTGATATGTAAGGCTCCTTCAAAAGCAACCCTTTCAAGTTGAATTCCATGTAATCCTCTAATCTTCCAGAGTTTTATATATCCGTCATGGCTGGAAGTAAAAATAGCACCGGATATGGCAACTCCCAAAACCATTCCGATATTTCGCATGGTGGCCAGCATACCGGAGGCGACACCACGTTTAGAGTTTGGCGCCGCTCCCATGATTGCGCTGTTATTGGGTGTTTGAAATAAACCGGTTCCCAATCCGATAATGATTAACCCAACTATCATAAATATATAGGGAGAATCCGCCTTGAGATTGCTCAACAGCCACATTCCCACTCCCATAACGGCCATACCCGCGGAACTGATATAACGGCTATCCATGCGGTCGGACAAGATACCGCTAACCGGAGCTACAATCATGGTCATTAACGGCATTGGCAAATACAGCAATCCCGCTTTGGATGGTGGAAGGC
>JBJKPO010000474.1:0-6426 GCA_046706235.1 Bacillota bacterium
CTAATAAAACCAACTGCCATTCCAAACACAATTCTTCCTTGTTCATTGGGCCAACCTCTCTTTATTTAAATTTACAACTACCTTTTTAAGCTCGTTCCTATTGATTTTACCCAGGTCAGTCTTGGGGATTTGCTCAAGTATGTATATCTCCTTGGGCATCTTTCGATCCTCAAGGTTGGACCGGCACCATTTATAAATATCATGGGTACTAAGGGCGCTGCCTCCTGTAACACTCACCAACGCCACGATTTTTTGGCCGAGTATCCGGTCGTCAATTCCTAAAATCACGGCTTCCTTGATTTGAGGATTTCGCAGTAATATTTCTTCAATCTCGATGGGGAACACGTTGTTTCCTCCCTGAATAATCAGGTCATCGCTTCTACCGCTTACATAAAGCAGTCCGTTTTCATCTTTATAACCAATATCCCCGGTTCGTAAACCTTTTGGGGTTAACGTTGCCCTGGTGAGCTGTTCATGTTTGTAATAGCCTTTCTTCACATAATCGCTGGTTACATGGATTTCGCCCACTTCATGCGCCGCGGCTTCAGTGCCGTCTTCTCTATATATCTTGACCTCACATCCTTTAATCGTCCTGCCGGAAGAGCCCGGGTACTTTAAGATATCATCAGGTTCGGAAAACGAAATCCTGGTCGAAGTCTCCGTCATCCCGTAAGTACAATGAAATTTTACCCAAGGCATTTTACTTACCGCAATGATTGCCATATTTTGGGAAACCACCATGCCTCCAAAAATAATCCTTTGCAGTGAACTTAAATCATAATTAAGCAACTGCGGATAATTGACCACCATCGCCAACATGGTATTGATTAGCAAGGTAGTGGTAACTTGATAAGTTTGAATCGTTTTTAAAAAAATAGCCGGATGAAATAAGTCATTGGAAATAATAATACTCCCGCCGGCGCTAATCGTCATCAAAATATCACCGGCAATCGGCCCCGCCTGGGCAAATGAACGGGTAACCATAAAGATATCCAGGGGTTCCATTTTCAGAAACCGGGCAACCGCCGCCGCATTCCCGGAAATAGCCTGATTGGAGATCATCACCCCTTTAGGCCTGGAAGTAGAGCCGGAAGTAAAGCAAATACCAAAGATATCATCCGGGAGATTGAAGTTTTGGTTCAATTTCGACTTTGGTTCGAAAATCCGGTACTCCCCATTTTTTAATATCAGGATCACGCCGAAATCTAATCTGTCCTTCAGCCTTAATAACTCATGGTAACCGCTTTCGTCGGTGACAATAAATCCAATGTCGGCATATTTCACTCTTTCATATAACGATTCGCCTTTCAGTTGATATGATAAAGGCACAATGATTTTGCTTTCCTTATTTAACGCAAACAGAAAGGTTAGAAACTCAATGGAATTCGGTAGATAGATTCCATAAATCTTATTATCAAATTGTTTGATGCTTTCAGAAAGGTCCCGCGCTTGCTGATAGACCTGCCGATAGGTTAGCTGAATCTGATTATGGGTAACCAGCGGCCGGGCCGGATATTTTAAATAACCGGTTTCCAGGATAGCCCACGGAGAAGTCACTTGCTTATCCATCAATCCGCCTTTACATCCATCAATTGTAAAATTTGTTCCAACTTACGGGTAAACATGGTTTCGTCATCCTTTAATTGTTTAAGCTGTGACCCAATAGAGTCAACGATCTCCATTTTTCGACTAATTGTCAGTTTATAACACAGATTGGCGGCCACATCCCAGCACTTTGAGCTGTCATCCAGTAAATTTGAAAGTTCTTCCCGTAGTTCCCGGGGAAATAGAAAACTGTTTTCCGTAATAAACATATTGAAGCGTTTTCTGCTCCTGGCCATGGCTTTAAACGCCTCATTATAATAGGTCCTAAATAAAAAGGCATTTTTATCGTTCAACCCCTCGGCTTTTTTTAGCAAAAAATCCTCGCTAAAAAGATCCAGCGTCTCAAGCCCGCATCGATTACCGAGAATACTGGTTTTACCGGTCATGCGGAGCATGCTTTCCAAAAGAATGGCCCGGATATCAGCGGGTGTTATTTTAAAATGCTTGCCAACCAAAACTTCGGCCCATAAATTTTTAACCGGACGATGATAATCACCCATTAATGGATCACTTAAGGGATTTTCCGAGCAACGGGCCGATTTAACCTGTTCAATCGGCAATCTCCCCTCAAAATCACTGCCGGATATCTTGTATTTATCAAAAAGCTCCAGATATCCTTCAGCTTCATCATAACCGGTAATCACAACGTAATGCAGTCCGTGGGCTTTTTCGAAAGCCCGGTGATAGGGCATATGGAATAGATCAACCGCCACAATTACCGGGATATCGTTGTCAATTAATTCTCTTAAACGTGAATAAGCACGGTCTGAATCGTTTTCAATATAAAATACAATATTAATCTTGTCATCATGCATATTGGACAAATCATCAACCAGATAAAATCTCGGTTTATGTAAATATAAAAACCGGGCTTGAGTGTTTAACATTTCCTCGGGCGTGAATACGATATCGTTTGGCTTGATAAAAGTGCTGTTCCCAATATACCCTGACTCACGGTCATACAAAAATGATAAATAATCGGCCAGAATTAGATTGGGATTTAGTTCGCGGCGGACTAATTCCGGGGCCAGAGCGTTTACGAAACAATCATTCACATAAGGTTTAAAATATTTCGGGGTATTGAGAATCAAATGCCGGCTCATAAAGCCACCCCACCGTCATCGCCAAGCCGGTTATAAACATAATCGCAAATCTTTTGAACTGTGTTGAAGTTATCGTAGGTCAGCAGATTGTCGTCTACTGCAACCTTAAATATGGTTTCGATTTCAAACAAGACCTCAACCAGGACAATGGAATCGATCCCGTAATTATTACGCAGGTCGGAATCCATATCAAGCTTGTCCTGATTAAATTGACAGCGGGCCTTGATTAATTCCCGGATTTTACTTGCGATGTTTTGCTTATCCACTCAAAGCATCTCCTTTCATTCCACTCTTGAATCAAATTCTCCAATTGATGATTAAGTTCGGAAACCCGCTTCCCTTCACCGGCGATAATTAAACAAAAAAGCCTTCCCGAATAAATCCCCTCTTCTGATGGAGACCCGGCGGACAAAGTCCCCGATACGTAAACGAAGACACCTTCATTACGATCCCGGTGATATAACAGCCCTAATCTTTCCAGTATTGCGGTTATAGTTTGATAATCCGCGTTAAAATCAGTCATCAACCGGAAATAGCGGGCTAAAACTTTCACCTCTCCTAAAATCGGTCCTAGAAACGAAATATAAGTCGATAAGGTAAATCGGCCGTTGATTTCAATAATGGGGATTAGGTTTCCTTCACTGGTAACAATGGCGTCAACGCCGGCTACGCCGTAAAACCCTTCCCGATGGAGATATTTTCCGATTTGGGTTCCGCATTGGTTCACCTGGTTGATAATCGCCGGATCCAATTCGGGTGGAATCCTGGACCCGATATAAACCGAATCCCGCAACAATTGCTCCTTCACCGAAAAAACATCAATCGCGCCTTCCGGCGACACATAGATTTGATAGTTCAAATCCGCTTGTTTAGGGTACCATCCTTCAACCAACCATTGGGCATCCGGTTGATTTCGGGTGAATCTGGCCAGGCGGAGGATAAGTATTTTCAGGCGTTCGGGATCGTCCACGATATACAGGCCTTTCCCGGAAGCGCCATACGGCTCTTTAATTATCACTTTATCGAAAAAAGGCGGTTGTTTGGTCAATTCGTCGAACACTTCGGTTATTTCCGCCGCTGAATTGCAAACCCGCCCTTTACAGACTGGAAATCCCAAATCGGCGGCGATTTTCCGGTTGTATATCTTGTCATTAATTACCGCATTGACCCGGGATGGGGCTCCGATTAGTCTTAATCCGGTTTTGGAAGCAATCTCCTCCTCGAGGCGGGTTATCGCATATGGTAATAAATATGTCTCATTTAGTTGAGATAGTTCTCTTAATTTATTAAGAAGCGTCTCATCTTTTAAAACCAATTCGGAAATGGGTGTAACCGGATCAACTTCACCGGGAGTAAGAATTGCCGGGATTGAAATGCCAAGGCCTTGTAAATACTGCAAATAAAATGAGTCCGGGATTTGCCGCAGAATTAAGAAGTCTTGTTTCCGGCAAAGTAATAGATTCATCTCCTCAATCCGGTTGACAATGATGTCTTCGTTGCGATCGATGACCCCCAAATTAAGTTTATGCCAATATTTCTCCGCCCCTATATTACAAAGCCAGACAAATTGCGCTTCTTCTCGTTTAACGGTTAATAACTCCATCAGCTTAAATTCCAGGTCCATGGTTGTTTTCGGAAATTACTAAAGGTTAAACCGGCTTCCAGGCACATGCCTTAATACCAATTCTAAATCAGGTTCCTTTTGAAAGCAAATTGGTATTAGAAATCCGGAGTTTGACCTTTTATAAAATCCTCAATTTTCCCCCTTTCCCTGGCGATAACGGTACTGCCTTGATAATGGACGACTTCGGCTGGTAACGGATGGCTTAGAAAAAAAAGCGGGCTGTTGGAAGGACCATAGGCTCCTGATTTATCAACAGCGATAATGTCACCGGGCGCAACCGGCGGGAGCATTACTTTCTGTCCGATAACATCCGCGGGGGTGCAGAGCGGGCCTACTACAGTTAATTCCATAGGCTCACCCTGTTTATCAAGCACATGCATTGGGAAATTGTTCCGAATATGCCGGCCTAAAAAAGCCGAATTGGCGTGATGATTGGAACCGCCGTCGCAAACCGCATACTTAACACCTTTACATTCCTTTGTATAAAGCGCTTTGGATAGAAAAACTCCGGATTCCGCCGTTAAATAGCGGCCACTCTCGATTATCATCCTTGTCGAAAACAATTGATCCTTATAAAGGTTCCAAATAGCGGACATACCCTCGGTCAACTCGGTTTCATTAAAAGGATCCTCCCCTGGAAAATATGGAATGCCGAAACCTCCCCCCAGATCCAAAAACTCCAATTTGAATTGGTACTGATCCGATAACTCTAACGATAACTTGATTATTGCTTCCATATTCGCCAAGATATTTGAAGCGTTCAGCATTTGAGTCCCGGTATAGATGTGTATCCCGATAACTTTTATAAGCGGATACGATTTAAAAAGCTTAAAAGCCGCATGGATTTGAGATTGATCAATTCCAAATTGAGTTGGGATCCCCGACATTTTTATTCCAGCCCCTGACAGATTAAAATCCGGATTGATACGTACCGCAATGTTGACTGGTTTGGAATGAAGTTCCCCGATTTGGTTGATTAATTCCGCTTCAGCCACCGACTCGATATTAATGCTGTAAATCCCCTGAGTAACGGCATATCCCAATTCCTCCCTGGTCTTTCCGGGACTGGTGAAGATAATATCCCGGGGATTAAAACCGGCTTGCAACGCCAAATATAATTCACCTGCCGAAGCAACTTCAATTCCGCTGCCGAATGAGTTAAAGAGCACGGCGATACCAAGCAAGGGGTTGGCTTTTAAAGAATAAAAAATCTCGAACTCTTCCGGAAACATGCTTTTTAACCGCCGGTACTGAAGCGCGATCCGATCACCGTCATAAACATATAAGGGCGTGCCGAATTGTTCGGCGATCTTTAGTAATAATAAATCATCCATCATTATCACCAGTTCTCCCGTCGTAGATTGAACGGATTTGGGTTTAATTAAAACAAAAAACTCGCCGGCCAATTCCCGGTCGATATTTTTTTAATTAAGCGAATAAAATCATTGTATCAAGTCAAATAAATGCTACCGGTGTTCCCGTAAAATGAACTCCGCGATGTAACCTTCGATAACTCCCTGAGAACTGACGGTTATTTCGGTAAAATCAAGCTGCTTCATTATCTCGAGCAAAATAGCGATACCAGCTACAATTACATCGGCCCTTTTAGGATTCAGACCAATTACGGCCTTTCGTTCATCCAGCGTTTGCGATCTCAAACGGCCATCAATGTTTTTGATTATTTCCGCGGCGAGTAATAAACCATTTATTTCGGCTTCCCGGTGATAATCGACATTTAAAAAAATCGTACCCACGGTTTTAATTGTGCCGCCGGCGCCTACTAATCCGGCTACACTGGAAATGTTCGGGTGGTTACGAAGCTGTTGATTAATATATTCCCTGATCGCCTTGACTTCAATTTCGCGGATTGGATCGTTTCTAACAAACATCTCCGTCAATCGGACCGCGCCAATATTTAAACTCAGGCGCTGAATAATCTCGCTTTCATTTCCAGTGGTTAATTCGGTACTCCCGCCGCCAATATCGATGACCATGGAATTACCCAACTTTTTGTGCAATAGGTTGCGGCACCCATTAAAAGCCAGATACGCTTCCCGTTCCCCGCTGATAACCTCGACCGGAATATGATAAAGA
>JBJKPO010000475.1:0-6770 GCA_046706235.1 Bacillota bacterium
TTGGAGAAAGTGGCCGGTGAACCGCCGTTTGTAATCTGACCTGTTTGTCGAAAAAATCAAAGAATGAGGTGTTCAAAATGTCGTTTATTGAAGCCATGAGCCAGCATTATTTCGGAGTTCCACCGCGTTTTGATCCGGACCAGGGACAAACCGTGTTTGAACCGGAGGGTAAGGGCTACGGTTTTTGGGTCGGCGGCCATAGCGCGATTTACGATCCCAAGGAACAAAAATTCTTTCTCTTTTACCGGGCGCGTTCTCCGTTGGGACAAGGGCGCGGCGCCAAATGTTTCATCGCCGAGTCAAGTGACGGTATTACTTTTCACAACATCTGGGAAGCCGGAAAAGAACAACTTGACGCCCAATCTATTGAGGTAAGCTCTTTGATTAAGGACCCCTTGACCGGTAAATGGCGGTTATATATCAGTTACCAGACTCAAGAAGGCCCCTGGAGAGTCGATCTCATCGAAGCCGATCACCCTAAAAATCTTGATCCTTGGCATCACCGTACGGTAATGCAGCCCGAGGAATATGGGCTCTCTTTTATCAAGGATCCCAGAGTATATATTGTAGGCGGCTTGTATATGGTTTTTGTCAATGTTCCGGCCCGGGAAAAATGGTTCGAAGATAAGGCCGGATGGCGGCATCCTTTGGGAGGTTGCGCCACCGGCTTACTGGCCAGCCCCGACGGTGTATACTTCCGAAATTTTAAATATGTGTTTGAACCTTCCGCCGGCGCTCCCGGTGAATGGGGTCATTTTCGGGCCAGGATCAATTCCATCATCTATCTGCCGCCGGTTTATGTGGGATTTATCGACGCCGGTTCGACAATGTACGATAACTACGAGGAATGGTGCGGTCTTGCTTTCAGCCACGATCTTGAACATTGGACCCGGGTAAGCACCGACCAACCCTGGGTCCGGAGTTCCCATGGAAGTGTAAGATACCTTGATGCCTTAATGGTAGGCAACGATTTATTTTATTATTATGAATGGACACGGCCGGACTATAGTCATGAACTTCGTGTCACTAAAATCTCATTATGAAAAACGGTAGTTGAGGAGGAATATTAATGAAAAAGTTTTTCCTGATTTTAACCGCTATTTATTTACTCTTGCTAGCCTTCCTGGGCATTATCACCTGTATTGTCAGCTTTATCGGTTTACATGCCAAACCGGATTCATTGCCGTCCGGTTTTAGTCCTCTCTATCTATTGATTTTTTATCTACCATTCATCGGCTGGTTAATTGCCACCGGGATCGGACTTTTATTAAAAAAGATTTGGGCCCGGTACTCAATACTGGCAATGTCCGGGTTTGCGATTTTTATGGGTATTATCTTCTGTTTGGTTTTTAACTTCATGCCATTGCCCGAAACCGCCAACGAATCGGTTACCGTAATAATTAAAGCTGTTTTTACCGGATTGTCGGCCATTTTTTTAATCGGATTACCGATTGTTTATCTTGTTTTTTTCACCAGGCCGTCAATTAAAGAGTTATTCACTTCAAAGGAGTATGAATCCAAGCCCAAATTGGCACGACCGGTCGGAATTTCTTTCCTCGCGATTCTATATTTGATCGGAGCGGTTTTTTCTATTGTTTACGCCATATTCCCAATATATCCGGCTTTGCCTTTATTCGGCGGAGTATTAGTTTCTGGTTGGTTTTTACTCATATATCAATTAGTTATAGGTTTACTTGGGCGTTATGTCGCCTATGGTTTTTGGAAAATGCAAAAGACCGCTTGGTTTTGCTTTATCGCCTTATGCAGCTACGGTATCATCGCCGGATTAATCAATACCTTTACTTTAAATGCCGAAGTGTTTGAAAAGTTTATGCCCCAAAATTACTCCTATTCGATAAATCCGGTTTTAATTAAAATCGGATCGATTACTGGTGTAATTTTGGCAATTGTGTTTATAATCTATGTGATTTCTAAAAAAGCTTTGTTTTTAAAAGCAACACCCTCATCCGAGGAACAGCCGCAGCCAATTGAATGAAGAACCATCAATTATGGATGGGATTTGTCGGTATTTGATAGCATAAGATAATGCATTGATATCATGTTTTAATGATTTCAAATAAAAAGGCTAAAATTCCGGCTGTTCGGGCAATATATGCTTATAACGAACGATTCCATGGAGTTATAATGCAAATCCGGCTCGGTTATGTTGCTAACGCGCTACGGTTGGAGAACTGTTCCCCTTCCCGGACGATCACACTAAAAAATATTGACAAGATCGCTGGATCTGACAATCAAATCAACCGGTTGGCCAGGATCACCGGTGAAAACCTGGCCAATACCCTGCGGATTTTAAAAGCCAATGCTTACGATGGAATCCGGGTTTACCGTTTTACCTCCAAACTGGTCCCCCTATGTACTCATCCCCGGTTTGAAAATTGGGACTATTACTCCTCTCTACGAGAGGACTTTGAAAAAATCGGCCGTTTTATCAAAGAGCATCAAATGAGGGTCAGCCTGCACCCGGACCACTTTACCCTGTTGAACAGTCCCAATCCGGAGGTCCACGAATCGTCATTGCGGGATCTCATATACCACCACACCGTCCTTGAAACAATGGAACTGGGTCCGGAAGCCAAACTAGTCATTCATGTCGGAGGCAAATATGAGGATAAAAATCGGGCTATTGAAAGATTTAAGCATCAATTTGAACAATTACCGGCTGCAATTAAAAAACGGCTCGTTTTAGAAAACGATGACCGTTGTTTCACCGCCTTGGAAGTATTACAGTTAACCCGGAATATCGGGATACCGATGGTTGTGGATATCCACCATCATCAAATCTTAAACCATGGTGAAAATACTGAAACATTATTGCCGGAGATTTTTGAAACCTGGGGTGAGGAACGGCCCAAAGTTCATATTTCCAGTCCGAAAAGCAATACCGACCCGCGCCATCACGCCGATTACATTGAAGCCGATCAAGCAACCGCTTTTTTAAATGTAAGCCGGTCTTTCGGCCGCGATTTCGATATGATGATTGAAGCCAAACAAAAAGATCTGGCGCTTTTTAAACTGGTTCGGGATTTGAAAGATAGAGGCTTTCAAGCCGACAAAGGCATTATTTATTTATAGTTTCTGATCATTATTGGCGAATGCCGGACTTATGTAAGTAAAGTTTAATTAACGAAAAAACGTAGTCCGCGCCTCCGACGAGGAACTATTAAGGGCCTCCAAAAACAGTCGTCTAATTCTTTCAAGATACTAGTGTCATAGAAGTAAAGTTATAACTCTACTTCATGTAATTAGTAGCTATGTACTCTAGCAACTCTGTCATTAGCAGTTTGACAATTTTCTGATTTTAAAGTATAATTTATTTAGAGATTTAGATTATCTTTGGAGAACCTCTACCAATAAGTGAGGAGTTTTATAAAGTAGACAACTTCGTCTATAACGAAGAGTCTTAAAAGCGGAGAGTCCCTGCCGCAAGTGGGAATTTTAAAAGAACAAGACAATAGTACATTGCCTTGTTCTTTTACTGTAGAGGTAATAAATGTTCAAACTTTTTATGGTAAAAGATGATTATGTAAATTTTTGCAGAAAATATGATCCTAAAGTTCAAAGCAACAAAGAAGATAGCCGAAAATTTATTAAAAAATATTTAGGTATAGTATTTGAAATTAATAATATGAAATATTATGTACCCCTATCTTCATATAAACCAGAAAAACATGATAATATGTCTAACAAAATAGATTTTGTTCGAATTGAAGATGAAAAACACAAATATGCAGTTTTAAATCTGAATAATATGATACCTGTTCCAGATAACGCTATTATTGATTTTAATATTAATATTCTATCTACAAATACAGAAGAAGAACGAAAGTATAGAGATTTGTTAAGAAATGAATGGAGAATTTGTCGAGCTAAACGAGATAGAATTATTAAAAATGCATCAAAAATATACAATATGGTACTAAATAATAAACCAATCAATATCGTAAATAGATGCTGTAATTATAAACTACTTGAAAAGTTAAGTATCCAATATTGTGCAGAACGAGAAGTCGCAGGAACAGATTTAGAAAATTAAACACATAGAATCATAACGATAACTAAATCAAGTGATTCTTGGACTAACTCCGGGTCAATCGCTTCCAGCATCTTACCGGTTTATACGCCGTAGGAACCGGAGCCGGTTCCCAAATTATAATCCGGTTCGGGTATTTCCAATCCGCTAAAAAACAACTCTGACATGTTATAATCGTAATGCTGGCCGCGGTATGAACCAGAATTTCAGCCGCCGAACGGCGTAATACTTTAGAAACCGCGGCGGCTCTTTTACAAATTGAGGCCTGGTCCCGACCATGGTGACGATTTTCATACCGAACAACTTCCGTTAAAAAATTCCCGGACTTTTTTTATTACATAAGACTGTTCCGTTTCGATCATTTCCGGGAAAATTGGCAAGGATAGCACTTGTTTGGTTAATGTTTCGCTAACCGGTAAACTGCCCATCCGGTAGTCCAGCGAACTGAAGACCGGTTGTAAATGCAAGGCCAGAGGATAATAAATCACGGTCTCAATTCCCTCCTCCATTAAAAAATCATGTAGTCCGTCCCGTTTCGGCGTGGTAATCGTAAATTGGTTAAAGGTATGGTCGTCGGATTTGGCCGGAAGGTTTATTCCCTTAACATTCTGTAAAGCCTGCCGGTAATTGGCCGCTATTTTACGCCGCAATTGGATCCATTGATTTAAATACGGCAGTTTGACTCTAAGAAGGGCCGCTTGGATCTCATCCAGCCGGCTGTTAAAACCAAGCATTTCATGATAATACTTACGCCTGGCGCCATGAACCCGCAACATCCGTAAGACTTCCGCCATTTCAGGCCGGTTGGTGACCACCATCCCTCCATCTCCAAAACAACCCAAATTTTGAGTTGGAAAAAAACTAAAACAGCCGATATCCCCGAATGTACCCACTGGTTGCCCGTCGTAAGCGGTTCCTAAAGCCTGCGCGCAATCTTCAACTACCGCCAGTTTATATTCCCGGGCAATTGCCTGAATTTCCTCCATATCCGCCGGCATCCCGAAAAGATGCACCGGAATAATAGCCTTGGTTTTATTGGTAATATTAATCCGGACCTGCGCCGGATCAATATTATAATCCGGAGCTTTAACATCCACGAATACCGGTATCGCCCCAATCCGGCCGACCGCCTCGGCGGTGGCGAAAAAGGTAAATGCGGGAACAATCACCTCGTCTCCCGGTTTCACGCCGAGCGCCACCAGGCTTAAAACCAGGGCATCCGTGCCGTTTGCAACTCCAATGACGAATTTAACATCAAGGTATTGAGCCATTTTTTCCTCAAACAGCTTGACTTCTTCACCCAGAATGAACCGGCCGCGGTTTAATACCGATTGAAAGGCATTTTCCAATGAACTTTCAAGCAAACTATTCTGATGGGTTATGTCAAAGACTGGTATCTTCAAGTTACTCCTCCTTATTTTCACAATGCTCGGGAATTGATTTACGGACCCGCAAACAAAAAATTCAGTGCCGTTATTATCCTGCCCTGAAATAGCGTTTGGAAATCAGAATTCGTAGGTAAAACTATTAAAAACGCCGTGAAAAAGTCGCCTTCTTATGAAATTCACTAACAAAACCTTATTCACAGCGCCTTTAACTAAGAACCTGAGATTTATCTTTGAGTTAACTAGACTTTATTAGAATTCTATTGATCCAACCTTGTAATTCCAATGTGTGGTATAGTTCGAGCAGCTTTTGTTAAGCTTTTTCCCAGGAATACTCCCGAAGTGGCGCCTCGAAACTATGCCGCGCCTATTGTCGCCACCACTCGCCGTCCAGATATTTCCTTTAATTTATTCATCTCTTCGTGTCCTTCGTGACCTTCGTGGTAACCTGATGTATTTTTGATTAAGAAATTCAAGTTATTTATTACAACTTCAATCTTTCCGAAGCATAAAATTCCTCACTTCCCGATATACTATCTGTACAGAATGTACATTATATAGTATGATAGAGGTGAGGAGTGAATGACGATATTAGCGGAGTTACAATTCACGGAAGCCCGCAAGGAGTTTTCCAACCTATATGACGAAGTATATCACAGCTATAAACCGGTGATCATTAAGCGTAAACAGAACGAGGAGATTATGCTGCTCCGCCCCGACCTGCAAAAAAGGCTCCTTGCCGGTTTTTCACTCAAACCGGAATTGCTTCATGAGGCTGATAGTTCCATTACGCTTGCTTTGGACCAACTCGAGATATACGTTAACGGTACTACTATTGAAGAAACAATTCAAGCTCTAATTTCCGATTTAAAAAACTATGCCGAAGATTATTTGATCCGTTCGGCGTTATTTTTAAACGCTCCGAATCGGGCCGGTCATTTTCCTTATGTTTTAAGAATTTTACTCTGTAATGATGATGCCGAAATACGCAGTTTACTGGAGTTATAAGTGCCGCCAAAATTTAGCGATCTAAAACGATATTGTGAAAAAAACGGCTGGGTTCTAATCCGAAACACCGATCATTGGTACGACGAAAAAGTATTAGCAAGCGGCGATATTTTGCAAACGAAAGTAAGCCATGCCGTTCATCAAAAAATCCCGGCCCAATTATGGCAACGAATTTTACGCAAGCAACTGCAAATTACCGAAGAAGAATTTTGGAACAAAAAATAATATGTAATCTTTAATCTGTAATCTTCAATTTTTAACCTTGTTTTTCACGGTCAAAACCTCATCCATACCCCGGCATATTTTATCCCAGATCACCTTTGGGT
>JBJKPO010000476.1:0-6485 GCA_046706235.1 Bacillota bacterium
GTAAAAGGAAAAGCCAATATATCAAACAAAATCATTTTTTTCCCCTCCAACTGAGATTCATTTTCACAAAATTATAGGGAGGGAGCTTGGTTGTATAATGAAATTCAACCATTTCCGGATATTTACGCGCGATCTTTTCCACTCTTTTTTTCAGCTCTTCATCCTGGCCGGCATTTACCAGGAATGATCCGTTATACAACATTTCCGCGCTCATCATCTCTCCGGTGGTATTTTCTTCGGCCGCCGCGCTTAAATTAGGATGAACTTTATTTTCCATTTCCGCGCGAAATTCATTAACAACCTCCTCGACTCTCTGGCCTAACTCCAGGGCCGCTTGCGGATCCAATTGCGCTTTGGCTGTCAAACCGGAATGGTCTTTGAACCGGTGCTTCAACTCGCTTATTACCGCTTCTTTTTTCCAATAAGCCTTGACTCCGACTTCATATCTATCATGTAACCGCTGTAATTCCCGTTTTAAAAGATTGGATTTGGCAGTTATTAATTTTTTTAAACTTTCGTACGATTCAACCACGGTACCAATTTTAACCGGTATTTCCGCGGATTGCTCCATCACCTTTTCCAGTACTTTTACATGCCGTATGGCATCTTCGATATTCAAATCCGTTGATTCGCTATCCAGGTATGATATCAAAATCGAAACGCCTCCGACGGGTACCGCGTATACCTCTAAATTAACGACTCCTTCACAATCGGATAATAACCCAACCCGCGCCGGAATTATTCCATAGAGGTAAATCTCTTGGCTCCGCTTCATTTCTTTAATCCTCCGTCGAATAATTTTTCCCGGTTACTTTTTTCCGGAACTAACTGTTTCATTGAATATCCGACCCGGAAGCGATGATTTTGGAAATTACGATCGATAACGGTAACCGCCCGTTGACAATCTTCTTTTGAAATTGACCGGATATCGGTTATTAATTGCTGAAAGATTTCAATTAACGGGCTTTTCGGTATGTACCGGTTCGCTGTCATTGGCCGCTTTCCCCCATAAATCAACTAATTTATTGAAGCTTGTCGAATCAAGTCCCATAATATCCTGACAACATCTGATGAATAACCCCGTATCGGACCGGTTAAGGAATTCTGTCCGATAGACTTTTCCAATCATAATTGACATCCTAATGGTTGAATGAGGTGATTTTTCCGACTCGTGGACTTTTCTGACAAAACGGACTATTTTTCGCGCTTGATTATAATTAAGATTATTATGATTAACGGTTATCATAATTTCGGTTTCTTCATCCAGCCGGTTTAATTGGATGGTCACCAGCCGATCCAACAATGCGTCCTGGGTTTGATGAATTCCCACATATTCTTTGGGATTACTCGTTAAAATCAACCTGAAATTGGGATGAACATCGACTAACGTTAATTTTCCGCTTTTATCGGTAATTAGAATTACCTTTTCGGATAAAATCCCAAGCAAAACATTGTTAGTCTCCGGACGGGCGCGAGTGAATTCATCATAAATAAGCACAGCCCCTTCCCGGCATGCCAAAGCAACCGGATTATCAACCCAAATAGGCGTTAAACGGCGTTCCACCTTTGCCACGGATGGAATAAAATTATCCTCTACTACTTTTTGATAATAACCAAAAAGACCTCCAACCAAATCATTGCGGGTAAATGTCTCATCACCTTGAATTAAATAGTACGATTCACTATAATCCCTGCCAAGTTTCAATGCGATCGTTGTCTTCCCAACGCCGGAAGGCCCGGTTAAGTGCACCGCCAATCCGGATTTCAAATAAATTTTAGCTCTTTCCATGATCTCGTTAATTAAGGGGGTTGCAATAAAGGAATCTTGCTCTTTAGACATCGATTCACCAGCCTTTTTGTTAACAATATACTCAATCGTATCGATAAATAGAAGGGGGATGTTTACCATCCCCCTTCGGGAACATAACTAAGCTTCCAAAGCGTGATGCGCTGTTTAGCCAACCGCCCTTGCATAACACAGCCAAGTCTCTACGGAAGCGATCACAATTCTGGCTTCCACGGTAAGGAGCTCAATCCCAACCAACGAAACAATCGCAAACAGGTCAATAACTATACCTTTATCAAGAATTCGATCGAGTACTTCCACAAGACTGGAAGCACCAACACTAGTTTTTACTGACATTAGGAGACCCTCCTTTCAATTTTTAATTCATTATATGCCTGATATTAACTCGGTGCACCTTGTTTGGATAATATTAATCAAATCGTTTCAGGTTGTTTAATCTCAGGTATAATCATATTTTATGTTCAGTTCCCGAAAAGTCCACTTAATAATACTTTTTGAATGTAAATTGAGTAATTAATCCCTAAAGTGCTTTTATATCAGAATCCGCCAATTTTCCTTTTTTAAAAATACAAGTCATATTATCACTGAAGTAGGATTGATTTTCATTTTTATTAAGACAAAACCGCCCGCGGTTATCCGAGACGGTTTTGTCAAGAACTAAAATATAAACGTTACCATAATAGTTCGCCATATTTTAACCATGTATCGAGCGTCGTAATTATTTTTAGATTACGAATTCCGATTAAGTCGAGACCCAATAATGAGATTACGGTTGAAGAAGCATTGACTATACCTCTTTCCAGAAGATCCAACGAATGATTGATATTGGAAAGTTGCTCGATATCGCTCATTTATATCCCTCCTTTTTTGAAGGAAAAATATACTTAATTATATCGGTTATTATTTCTGACATTTTTTACGGCAACGTTCCAGGCATTCTTTTTTAATAATTACTTCATCAATGGCATCAATATCGACAAATTGAATTTGACAATCCATCCAACCCCTCCTCCAATTTGAATGTTATATTATATGTATTTTTTTTTCATTGGTTATTAGGTTAACTATTTTTATTATTATTGAATACTAATTTGTTACATCCGGAAATAATTTTTTCATAGCTATTAGTTCTTTATTTTTGAATTATGGATATATTATTATAGATTAATTAATTATTCTATGAAAGGGGAATCTGAATGCTATTAAATGGCGGGAATAAGTTGTTCTTTCGGATTGATTCCTTGCCGTATGATGATAATAACGGAATATATTTAACCCACTTACAAAATGACTTGTTTGGCATGAAAATGACCGGTCACCTCCCTATTCTATGGGAACAGAACGATAAAATCACCGGTCCTAATTTATATGATGAAAACTATACATATCGGGTTATCAACGTGGATTATCAACAGAAATATATTTGGCTGGAACAAATATAAAAAATTTTGGCATTCAGTTAACTCTTTTATATTTTAATTCGCTGCTGTCTTAGTAGACAGCTTCAAAATAATATTGAAAGGAGGTGTGGAAAATGGATGATGAAAAGATTGGCATAGAGGATAATCCGGAAATAACCAGTGAGATGGTTGAGACTTTTGAAGAAAACAACCCGGCGGATTTTAACGATTCACCTCCGGAATCAGATGAAACAAACGAAGGATAGATAGTTTTGAAATTATTATTATCTCAAAGCGGTGTGATAAAACCGGAAACATATTATCACACCGCTTTTATATATTATCCGGGAATTCTTCATTTATTTTAATTGATATAACATTTAGGGCACATTTTTAAATATTGAGTAACATGGTTACGGTAAAATACATAATATCTATCATTAATAGAATTGTGATAAACTCAATTTATAGGCATAAGAATATCACAATTCTTCAAAAAAACGTTGTGTACTCCTTTGAATCAGGGTTTTCACAACGTTTTTTACAGAAAGGATGGCGGGAATATGTCTCAACCAATTGCTGTTTATGCGACAATACCACCGGTCTTAAAGCCGCTGCCAAGTCCATTATGGGTGGGAACCCAACCGGTGATTGTAACCAATCCTTATCCATTTTGGCCCAGTTTGGACTGGACGGGCGACAATATTACACCAACCAGCGGCTATGGAGAGATACCGCAATATTTATTTTCAGTCCCGCAGGCCGATCCGGCGGTGGATACAATAGCCACTTTCACCCGCCGTTTAACCGTGGGCGCCATCGGTTCAGTCTTCTCGATTACGACCATAACGCCGGGGTTGTATAATTTATCGTTATCACATGCCGCTGATAATCAATATTCGGTAACCGTTACCGCTACATTGGCCGGTATACCAACGGTATTAACACCTGTCGGTTTTAACACGAATACGCCGAGTCCCCTGCAATGGCGTGATGTTAAAACCTATGAATATCCAGCGCTCTCCTTGATAACAGGCGATACCATCGATATCGCTTCCACGGTAGTGAACCTGGCTCAACCGGGCGCTACTCCGGATCAAAACCCGGCAATGTTCACCTGGATACTGCAATTCCTTGCTCCGCCACAATGATAAATCATTAACATACTTAAAGACGACTATAGGGGTGATTGGCGTGGTTTGCCTTTCACCCTTTAACATCTCAAAGCGTTTCTTGCCTCGAATTTTCGTGCTGAAATCAGGCATGACTTTTATTTCTATTTCCGCACTAAAATCACGGAATAATAATATTTTATAGTAAATAATAAAAGCCAGGGGTTAAAATCATGGTTAATATACTCTGTATTGTGCAGACTCCGGTTCCATCCACCGAGATCTCCATCATTCGTCCCTTTTCTTATTTGGAAAAAGAACACATAATAACCTGGCGGTTAGTAAAGGAAGCCGCCTTTTCCCGGGAATTACTGCATCACGTTGATGTAGTGGTTTTTCACCGTAATTGCAGCCCCGGTTGTCTACCAATACTTGATGCGGTAAAAGGGTTGGAGATTCCGTTTATTTATGAATTGGACGATAATTATCTGGATCTGCCCGAAGACCTTCCCATTGGACGATATATGCGTAGTCCCCGAGTGGTTCATACGGTGGAATCATTATTACGTTCGGCCACCATAGTAAAGATTGGCTCTCCGGAACTGATTCCACTGTTTAAAAAATATAACCCGCATGTTATTTATCACCCCTATGCGGTGGACCTCAGCATTCTTGATGGTGTCTCAACCCGGGATAACAATACCATTACAATTGGATATGCCGGGACTATCCATCATTATCAAGATTTCAAGCATGTAATGGACCCAATGCGGCGAATCGCCGCGGAATTTCCCCAGATATACTGGGACTTCATCGGTTGCTTGCCCGAGGGCGCGGATAGTCTTCCTAATTACAATTTTACACCGTTTATCTCCGACTATCGATTATTTTTACAAGACTTATACCGGAGAAATTGGCGGATCGGATTGGTCCCCTTAATCGATACACTTCATAATCGATGTAAAACCGATAATAAACTTCGTGAATACGGCGCATGTCGCATATCCGGAATTTATTCCGATATCCCACCATACTCTTCCAATGTCCGACATTACGAAACCGGTCTTCTAGCGCCCAATACCGAACAGGATTGGTATACAGCCATAAAGACTTTGATTAACAATGATTCGTTACGAAATAAAATAGCGGTTCAAACCCGTAGATGGGTGGAAGAACAGCGTTCAATACCGGTCGTGGCCAAATTATGGGTGGAGCTCTTTGAATTATCCCGCGATAAGAGTCAAATCGCCCGGTAACGGAAGAGTCATCAAAATACAAGGACATTTACACACATCTCTCTTTATAATATGCATTCTCAAGGATCGCCTGCAAAGGATAAAGGCATTTGTTATTGTATCCGCACTCAAATAAGCGCATGAATTATGCTTGAATCCTCCATAAACATACGAAAAGCCTAATCATTAAAGACAACAATCATTAATAAAATAAAACAAAAAATTAAAAGGTTGCCTGATGAACACGGAAAATGCTTTTCAATGTGTGGTATTACACCGGTTCTTTAAAGCATTTCAAAACATTACCTATCATGGTGTGCCGCTCAGCAAATATATTTATTATTATCCATTTTACCGAACATTTCTTATTACCCCATGGAATATCTCCTGGGCAAAAGAGAACTATCCTGAACTATTGGATGAAATGAACCAATTGACTGAAACCGATATCTATTCATGCCTGGATGAACCCTACCGTTATGAACCGCACCCCGACGGAATCATTCTGATGCGGGGAGGATTCGGAGAGATTGCTTCCCAATATTTGTCCAAAGATCGTTTCTTTCTGATAAGTCCCACCCAGGCGGAAGCGACTGTAATCAAAACTAATCGGCCGGATCTGGAGATCCACAATATCGAAAGTTATTACCGGGAAAATCCCAAAGCTGTCGCCGTATTAACCGAGCAAGTAGTCCGGGTAATTAACGGACACCGGGATGATCCGATTTTAGGAAGTCCCAAATTATTGCAATGGTTTATCCAAAATATGCCGGAGTTTGTTCGTCTTCTCGACGCAGCGCAATTACTATTCGATAATCTCAAAGTCGGCGCGGTATTGACTATCTCATCCAATTTTTGGCTGGATAGCGCCTTGAACCTGATTGCCAGAGCCAACCGGATCGCGTCGCTTACATTACAACATGGTGTAATG
>JBJKPO010000477.1:0-3617 GCA_046706235.1 Bacillota bacterium
ATAAGGCGCTGGTTTCGGTGATGGTTGGTCCGGGACAAAGCCCGGCTACATATGAGCCGGTTCCACAACAGATGGCGGCGTTATCCGAAGCGGTTTTGTACTTCCGCATCGGTGTTCCGTTTGAAACCGCCTGGATGGATAAGATTAGGTCCGCTAATTCAAAGATGACGGTAATCGATACCCGGGAAGGAATCACACTGCAGGAAATGACGACGGGCCATCATGATAATCCGCATTCGGGCATTAAAGATCCTCATATCTGGCTTAGCCCGGATTTGGTTAAGATTCAAGCCGGAAACATTTGTAAGGCCTTAATTGCCAAAGATCCCGGCAACAAATCTTTTTACCGGAAAAACCTTGAAAAATTTCAAGCCGGTCTGGACCGGGTGAGCCGGGAGATCGCCGCTTCGTTTAAAGATTTACCGGCCCGGGAAGTTATGGTCTTTCATCCGGCTTGGGGTTACTTTGCCCGTCAATTCGGGTTAACTCAAGTTCCCATTGAAATAGAAGGAAAAGAACCGAGTGCCAGAGAATTGGCCGCGATTATCGAAACGGCGAAAAAAGAAAACATCCGGGTTATTTTTGTTCAATCCCAATTCAGTACTGATACGGCTAAGACCGTTGCTGCCGCCATTCGGGGAAAAGTGGTCACCATTGACCCTTTGGCTGAGGATTATTTAAATAACTTGCGCCGGATCGCCGCCGTTTTATTAAAAACGTTGTAAAAAAACTAATTCCAAGCATTATACACCGCTTTTAAAGGAGTTGTAAAGAGATGAACCCGGTAGTGGAGTTTCGAAATTTAAGCTATGCATATAATACCCATTTAGCGCTGGAAGATATCAATATTACAGTGGAGGAAAATGATTTTTGGGGAATCGTGGGTCCGAATGGCGGCGGAAAGACGACTTTGTTAAGACTAATTTTAGGTTTTTTGCGGCCCACCATAGGCGAAGTTAAAGTTTTCGGGGGTGATCCCGATAAAGTCCGGCCGCAAATCGGTTATGTCCCTCAACATAGCGAGTTTGACCGGGATTTTCCCATTTTAGTAGCTGATGTGGTATTAATGGGGCGTTTGCGACCGGGTTCACTTTTCAACCGGTTTACTACGGCTGATTACCAAGCGGCCCAAACGGCGATGACAGATGTAAATGTTCACCAACTACGCAACCGGAAATTCGGGACACTATCGGGTGGAGAAATGCAAAGAGTCTTAATTGCCAGGGCGCTGGCGACGGCGCCCCGGTTATTGATTCTGGATGAACCGACCGCTAGCGTGGACAGCCATTTAGAGCATGATATTTATGAGTTGCTTCGCCGTTTAAATCAAAAAACAACGATTATTTTGGTATCGCACGACCTGGGCTTTATCTCCGCTTATGTCAATAATGTCGCTTGTCTGAACCGGCGTTTGGTCAGCCATCGTCCCGATCAGATTAGTAAGGAAATGATTGATGAAGCTTACCGGGGAAATACTCATATGCTGCAACACCATTGCGAAGTATAAGAGATTTATGGAGGAAAGAAATGGGTGAATTTTGGAGAGTTTTATTAAATCACAGCTTTATGCAGCATGCGGTTTTAGCTGGGATCCTAGCCAGCTTCGCCTGCGGTGTCAGCGGCGCTTATGTAGTGGTGAAACGAATCACTTTTATCAGCGGCGGGATTGCTCATGCTGTTTTAGGAGGAATGGGAATTGCTTATTATTACCGGTTGAATCCTTTCTACGGGGCAATCGTCTTCGCTCTTTTGGCTGCTGTAATATTGGGGACAGTTAAAGTCAAAATCCGGCAACATGAGGATACGGTTATCGGCGCTTTATGGGCGGTTGGCATGGCGACGGGGATTATCTTTATGTCGCTTACTCCCGGTTATAACGTTGATTTAATGAGCTTTTTATTCGGGAATATTTTAATGGTTTCCCGAACCGCTTTACTGATTACTTTCGTTTTAGACGCGGTTATTTTTGGAGTTGTTCTGCTGTTTTACCGTCAATTTCTAGCGGTTTGTTTTGATGAGGACGCAGCCCGGCTCCGTGGCTTACCGGTTGAATTTTTATATATTCTGTTATTATGTTTAATAGCTTTGACGATTGTAATTTTAATTCAAGTCGTGGGGTTAATCTTAGTTATTGCCTTACTTACCATGCCGGCGGCGATAGCCCGGTTGTTCTCCCAAACTCTCAAACGGATGATGATCTGGGCGTCATTATTAGGCAGCTTGTTTACAACTTTCGGGCTGGCGGTTTCCTTTGTGCCTAATCTTCCCGCCGGCGCCACGATTATTATTATTGCCGGTGTGGGGTATATCATAGCCCTGGTAGTTAATCGTTTGTTAACATCTATTCACCGGAAAAAAAATCTTTAATTATGTTGAATTGTATCATTTGACTTTTACCGGTTGAATTGTTATATTAATTATGGGCATATGATAAATAAAAATTACCGGGAGGTTACCATGGAAAAAACAAATGTTTTGGTTATCGGCGGAGGTCCGGCCGCTGTAATAGCGGCAGTTACCGGAAAATCGTTTTATCCGGGTCAGCAGGTTATGTTGGTCCGAAAATACGATCCAGTGTTGGTTCCTTGTGGAATTCCTTATATTTTCGGTACTTTAGAACATATTGACAAGAACATTATGCCGGATGTACCCTTAAAAAATGCGGGAATTGAAATTAAAATCGATGAAGTGACCTCTATTGACACTAATAATAAGCGTTGCAAGACAACAAACGGCCTGGAAATTGAATTTGAGAAACTGATACTGGCGACCGGTTCCGAGGCAATAGTTCCGCGATGGCTTGATGGCGCTGATTTGGAGAAAGTGTTTACGGTCAATAAAAATAAGGAATGTCTGGAGTATTTAAAAAAGGAGACCGAATCCTGCAAAAAAATCGTGGTCATCGGGGGTGGGTTTATCGGGGCTGAAGTCTCCGACGAGTTGAACAAGACCGGGCATGAAGTAACCATTGTTGAGTTATTGCCTCATGTTCTGGGAATTGCTTTTGACGAAGAGATTGCCGTCAAAGCGGAAAAAGTCTTAATGGAACGGGGAATTGAGCTGAAGACGGGTGTAAGCGCCAAAAAGATTATTGGTCAAAAAACGGTTACGGGAATTCTTTTGGAAAATGGAGAACAGCTACCGGCAGACGCGGTAATTTTGGCGGTCGGGTACCGGCCTAATACCAAATTGGCGGTTGCGGCCGGATTGGAACTCAATGAACGCGGTTTTATCAAAGTCGATGAATATATGCGGACCAGTAACCCCGATATTTATGCAGTGGGAGATTGCGCTGAAAAGAGGGACTTTATTACCCGGAAGATAAGCAGTGTAATGTTGGCCTCTACGGCAACTTCGGAAGCACGGGTTGCCGGAATGAATTTGTATAAACTCTCCAGTCTGAAAACATTTAACGGGACGCTTTCGATCTTTGCGACCGCTTTTGGCGACAAAGGTTTCGGAGTGGCGGGGCTGACCGAAAACGCGGCGAAACAAGAGGGATTTGAAGTTGTTTGCGCCGGCTTTGAGGGTGTCGACAAGCACCCCGGCACGCTACCCGGGTCCAGTCCCCAAATGGTGAAGGTAATTGGCGCCAAGGACGGCGGGGTGATTAGCGG
>JBJKPO010000478.1:0-3545 GCA_046706235.1 Bacillota bacterium
CTTCGGCATGTTCCGAAATGATGAAAGCCGCTTTGGCATAATCAAATCCCTCCAAGACCGCGTCCAGAACTTTTCCGGTGATGTATAAGGAAATAATAGCATATAATGACAATTCGACGCTGTGAAAAACGATTCCCGCCAGTATAATGATTGTTCCATCAAACAGCAGTAAGGCTTTCCCCCTTGTAATGCCGGTAAAACGGTTTAATAACAAGGCCACCAGATCGGTCCCCCCGGTATTGCCCCGGTAACGAAAGGCAATCCCTACTCCCACGCCAATAATTAAACCTCCATAAATCGAAGCGAGTAAGGGATTGGTGGTTAACGGCGCGAGCTTGACCACCGAACTCCAAAAATGAACGATAAGCGAAATAAACAAAGATCCAAAGAGAGTTTTAGCGCCGTAACGCGGCCCAAACACCCACAAGCAGGCTAAAAACAGCGGTAAGTTAAACATCAGCATGGTCCAGGCCACCGGCCAACGCCATACATAATAGATTATGATTGCCAGGCCGCTAACTCCCCCGGCCGCTATTTTGTTGGGAATTTGCAGCCATACCAGCCCCAGGGCCGTTATCGTCACCCCGATCAGGACCCCGAGATAATCCCGGATCTCCCGGCCAATGAACTTCCAATCCATCTTTTTAATAACCTGGATAACCACTATGCTCACCTCGAATCAAGTCAAATGTCTAATGTCTAATGTCCAAGGTCAAATATCATTAAAAACTTATATATTACCGTCGTTTATTTAGAATTTGAACTCTCGAACCGACTTTCGAACTTCGACTTTCGACTTTTGACATTCGACTAAAATTTTCAAGCCGAAATTTTTACCTCAAGCACCAATACCAAAATGAAAATAAGTCCGGCAGTCTTTTGAATCTGACCGGATCCTGCAGCATGCGGTAAAGCCATTCCCAACCGTGATTGCGAATAAACCGGGGGGCTTCTTTTTTAAGTCCCGACAGGACGTCCAAAGCGCCGCCAACTCCGATGCCAATCGTTTTTTTCAGCCTTGGTAAAATTTTCGCTATGAAAATCTCCTGGGCCGGTGAACCAAGCCCCACCAGTAACAATGCGGGTTGGCTTTGAACAATTTCTTCAATAATCCGGTCTCGAGTCGTAATATCGCCATATCCATCCCGGATCCCGGCAATCGTTAGTTGCGGCCAATTCTTTGCAAGGACCGGTTTTAAGTGAGATATCGCCTTTGGAGAACCCCCGTAAATGTAAACCGGAAAACCATGATGCTCGCATTGGGAAAGCGCTATCCTGATTAGATCGCTCCCGGTGAAATGCTCGATATTTTGACAGCCTGTTTTTTGCAGCGCCTTAAGTATCCCGTAACCGTCAATGGTGATTAAGTCCGCCCCGCGAATGATCCGGTTCAGTTCCGGGTCATGGACCGCCGTGACCAGCATTAGAGCATTTAAAGTAACGATATGACGCGTTTTTTCCGGTTTAAGCAGCCAATTGTCTATTTGTTCCCAAACTTGCGGTTTTAAAAGTAAATCCACGGGAATATTCTGAAGATAATATCGGGTATTCATAAATCTCCCTTGATGACTTTCCGTAAAATCGTTTTGTTTTCAAGTGCCCGCGCCTTCCAGATATTTAACGGGAACCGGAACGGTTTCGTCCGGCGAACGGGCTGCCGTAAATGAGCCATGATTTGATTATATAATAATAAAGGTTCGGTTTTCGGATCTAAATGGAAATATTCAATCTCATGCTCACGGCAAAAAGCTTCGATTTTCAGATCCGCCGCCAACCCCAAGCAATGTATACCTTGCACTCTAGCCGCCACCAGCCCGTGGAACCGGGCGCTGATTACCAGATCGAATCCCCCGACGGCTTGCTGCAGCGTCCACCAATCCTTTGGAACCGGTAAAGCTTTAATCCGAAACCTTCCGGCAAGTTCCCGGATTAATTGAAGGTCATTATCCTGAATTGCCAGTAAATAATACTCGGCGCTCGCCGCCGGAAGCGGCTCAAGCAACAGGTTCCATAACCGCCGGTTTATGAACCGATATTCCCGGATAATCAGTCCTACTTTTGGCTTTTGACTATTGTTCAAATCATTCCAATACCGTCTGACTTCCTCCGCCGGCAACGGTTCCCTGTCAAACAACGGGTCGGCGGTCAGATAAATCTTGGGTTTTGAGACTTTAAGTCCTTCCAAAATATATTGTGAAAACCGATCCCGGATGGTGATTAGTTGAACTTGCGACATCGCCCATTTAGTAATTTGTCTACCGGTTGCCGATCGAACCGGTCCGACTCCCTGGCTGTATAAAAACACTTTAACCCGGTAAATTCCAGCCAGTATAATTAATGCCGAATAATATAGCAAACTGCGTAAACTGCTTAAATCTTGAAACAGATTGCCGCTGCCGCCGATTAGCCGGTCCGTTTGCCGAAGCGCCCGGACAATACCGAAAAGATTAAACTTTCCAATTGAAACCACTTGATGATCCCGAACCGTTTGTTCCGGCCTGGCGGAAATCACCGTCAGTTGAATCTCCGGTTCAATCTCCCGGATCCAATCAAGTAATTGGCGTAGATTAGTTTCATCACCTAAATTGCCGCATCCGTAATAACCAAAAACTAAAATCCGGCTGATCATAAGTTCTCCATAGATTCAATTATTGACTATTTTGTCCGGGTTTGAGCACTTTTTTACCGATAAAAGCAAACCGGTTAAAAACCAGAAATACCCGCCGCAAAAACCATGAACATACCAGGTTTCCGAAAAACCATCAACTAAAAAGATAATCAACACTATTGCGAGTGGTACGATTAACGATGGTTTTCCTTGAACACGGCACCCGGTTAATATTCGCTTCATCACCGCCATAAAAGCCAATAAACCGAACAACCCATATTCCAGCCAAAATTGCAAATAAAGCTGGTGGGCATGCCGGCCGGCGATCCGGTCAAATTGATATTGGGGATAAATCACTTGAAAACTCCCCGGCCCCGCCCCCCACAGCCAATAATCATGCAACGCTCTCCATGTTCCCCGCCAAATCTCGATCCGGTACCTAAGCGAACTATCGTTCAAAAAAACAAGACTGCCGACTCTGGCTTCAAATCCCGGCATCAACAATAATATGGCCAATCCCAACCCGGCAACCAAAAAACCATAACGCCACCGATTGTTAAGCCGGAACGCCAGCCAAATTCCGGCAATCAACCAGGCTGTCCGGGAGTATGTAAAGTACAACGCCGTCAATACCGCCAAAATAATACCGAATAGGAGCACCCGTTCCGTTTTCAAAGCGCTTTTAGAGCGATAATAATCGCAAAATACTAAAATAGTGAGTAAATACAAGGCGTAAATATTCGGATTACCAAATACCGAATAGGTCCGGACCGGAATAATTTCCGCTTGCCCCGGGCCTAACCAGCCTCCGGGAGTAACCATTCCGGAAAACAACTGCCAAAAGCCGATAATTAGCCATATTAGGCTGGAAAAAGTAAGATATTTTAAGATTCGCTCGCTGTTCCCCTTATCAAATACCCTACCCGCCAACCAAGCT
>JBJKPO010000479.1:0-4540 GCA_046706235.1 Bacillota bacterium
GGTTATGTATGGTAACGCGCTTTATAAGCGGGGATTTGTTAAAGAGGGTTACCGGGTATTAAACTCATTATACAAATTAAGCCGTGAATTTGAAAAAAGCCGTATTTACCCCGGTATCCCGGAATACATCAATGAAAAAGGCCGGGGAATGTATCATTATCTTACCGGATCGGCGAGTTGGGTCTTATTGACCATGTTAACCGAAGTCTTTGGAGTAAAAGGTAGACTGGGGGACTTAATGCTGGATCCCAAGTTAATCCGGGAGCAATTTGATTCATCCGGGGCCGCTGCCGTGAAAACCATCTTTGCCGGCCGGCGCTTGAATATCGTTTATCAAAACAAATGGTTATTAGATTACGGACAGTATCAAATTAATACAGTCACTATTGACGGCAAACCGGTTCAAAACACCGGTACCAATCGGTATGCATTGATTCCCCGTGTTATAATCAGCGGGTTGGACGATAAGAGTACCCATCAAGTTTTGATTGACCTTGATAAAATTGATGCAATCCGGAAATAAATACGAAGGCGAACGAATTCCTATTAAAAAGGAGTTAAAAATGACTGTCAGGTTATTTACGGAAGGCACTCAGTGGAAAATTCAACCCGGTCTCAATATATTTCCCGATCAGTTGCCCGATACCGGTGAAACCGGATTCCGGATCGAAGCTTCGCCGGAAGGCGGTTTTATTTTTTTACATGGTTTACCGGGCAATATTGGCGGAGTTAATTGGAAAACCGGCGATTATTTGATTATTCCCGTTTTCCATCGCGAACAACACTGTATTTATCTTCACCTTCATTTTTGGGATACCGGGCCGGTAAATCCGCAATCATCGCACGCCGATATCAGCATGAATGTTTTCCCAGGGTTTACGGTCCAGGTGGTTTTGCCTTTGGTTCACCTTGATTTGGAGACCTTATTTTTACCCCGGACCCCCGGACGACTTAAAAGTGTAGCCCAGGGAACCCCGGTGGATCCGGCTAAAGTCATCTGCCTGGCGTTGGAGATCCCCCCGTCCGCCGGAACGCAGATCCTTTGGATTGGCCGGCCGCGTCTCTCCAAACGGGAACCGAAATATATCATCCCGGACCAGCCAATTGTGGATGAACTGGGGCAATGGACCGGCAAGGAATGGAACGGGAAAACGCGCGATGTAAATGAAATGACCGGCAACCTGCGTGATTGGTCCAAAGGAGTATCCGTTGCTCCGGTTATTAATCCGCTTGTTGCAAACCGGCTGGATAAATACGGCGGCTGGAGGGAACAAATTTATCGGGCAACCGGTTTTTTCAGGACCGAACATGACGGTAAACGCTGGTGGTTGATCGATCCGGCCGGGCATCCGTTCTTTAGCGTCGGGCCAAACTGTGTCACACCCTATATGCCGGGCATGGTAAAAGGCCTGGAACCACTCTTCAGCTGGCTTCCTCCCAAAAAGGGAAAGTTCACCGCTGCTTGGCCGAACTGGGGATTTCGGAAACCGGAACTTTGTTTTTCAATTGCTAACTTAATCCGTGCTTTCGGATCAGGCTGGCAAAAAGAATGGGAGAAACTGATCACCGCCTGGTTTAAGGACTGGGGATTCAATACCATAGCCAATTGGTCATTCAATAAGCTTGGCCAACGCTTAAAAATACCTTATGTTTATCAATTGCAGGCTTTTCCGACCACCAGAAAAAAGATTTTCCGCGACTTTCCGGATGTCTTCAGCCCGGAGTACAAGTTTGCCTCCGCCAAATATGCGCGGCAATTGCAATCACTGGTTAATGATCCGTACTTAATCGGCTACTTTCTCCGCAACGAACCGGCATGGGGATTTGGCGATTATAATATCGCCCAGCTTTTACTGGCCAACCCGAAATATCTGGTTTCCAAAGATGAATTAATCCGGTTTCTGGCCGGGAAATATGACGGGGATATAACCCGTCTCGCCCATGCATGGGGTTACCCATTTACATCTTTTGAGGATCTAAAGAAACCGCTAAACGGCGCCGCCAAATTATCGGAGATTTCCGCCGGTGATTTACGCCAATTTACAAAAATATTAATCGCCGAATATATCAAGATCCCGGCTATGGCCGCGCGTCAGGCGGATCCGAACCATCTAAACCTCGGAATGCGTTGGGCCTGGGTGATTTCCGATCAATTCTATGCCGGAAGCCAATATTGCGATGTATTTTCATTAAATTGTTATAAGTTAAATCCGGATCCCGGGGATATTAAAGCAGCTTCAGCCGCCTGTGGACTTCCGGTGATGATTGGCGAGTTTCATGCCGGAGCTTTGGATGCCGGTCTGCCCTCCACCGGATTGCGGGGAATGGCAAACCAAACGGAACGGGGTAAATTTTACCGCTGGTACATCGAACACGCCGCGGCCATCCCGGAGTTAGTGGGAGCGCATTATTTTCAATGGGGCGATCAACCGGTGTTGGGCCGGTTTGATGGAGAAAATTTCAATATCGGGCTGGTGGACATTTGCCATCGTCCTTACACGGAGATGATCCGGGGCATTGTGGCGGCTCATGAACGGTTATACCGGATTTGCGCTGGCTTGGAGTTCCCGCTGGACGAAAAACCCGAAGAAACGCCCCGTGAAGGCTTTTAACCTTCCAGCCCGAAGCGGCTGTGGAAAACTAATCGTAATACTTACTTCTTCCGGTTAAACCAAAATAAGCAAAACGCGATTACTAAAATATCCGCCAGCGCTAAAATCTTCAATCGAAAAAATATTCCAATAAATGCCGCCAGCACTATAATAATCCAAATAATCAACTTACCAAAACCGGACATCAGTTTCTCCTATCAATTTTAAATTTCTCCCAAAAAGTTTTCCATTTTCATGAAAAACCCACTAGAACGTATCACAATTCTACTAATTTCTTCATCTTAAGTCAAGCAAATAAACCCACGGACCGGAACAATTTATTTAAGATAATTTTCTTTATAAAATCATTAAAAAAACTTTTCATTCTTACCGATAAAAATAATATCAAAACAGTAAGTTTCAGTAAATGATCTAGTCGGCAATTATTCAAAAGGAGGCCTTGATCGTGAAAATACGTAGTTTTTTTGGTTTGGTGATAATTGGAATATTGTTATTGTCAATTATTGCTCCAGTAGTCTTTTCCGTAGACGATCCAATTAGCGCCGCAGATGAATTATATTCCAAACGAATCAATCACCAGAATGTCCAACAAGCAATCGATCTTTTAAAACAGACGCTTACAAACAATCCCGAGAATAGTGACATTTTATGGCGATTGGCCAGATGTTACTGGTTTTTAGGCGATCGCGCCACCGATAAAAAAACCAAACTTGCTTTATTTACACAGGGACAAGAATATGCGGAGCAAACTATCACGGTGAATCCCAATGAGATTCAAGGCCATAACTGGCTGGCCGGCTTACTGGGCGCCGCCGGCGAAGCGCGAGGGATTTTCCAAAGCCTTTCCAGTGTTGAACCCATGAAAAAAGAGCTTGACATATGCGTTCAAATCGATCCCAAGTTTGCCGATGCTCATGATATTTTAGCCCAATTGTATTGGAAAGCTCCCGCACTGATATCCATTGGCAATAAAAAAAAGGCGCTGGCGGAAGCCAAATTGGCAGTTGCCAACGATCCGAATAAAATCGACTATTGGCTTCATTTAGGCCAAATCGCCCGTGTCAATAAAGATTATGTCTTAGCCCGGGAGGCATTTCAACAATTATTAAACCTCCCCGATGATCCGGAAGATCCGGAACAAAGCCAATCAAGTAAAACCATCGCTGCATCCGAACTTAAAAAACTAGAATAAAAAACAACCGACCATAGAAATGGTATTTTTCATACTGTTTTTAAAAGAGATAAATTATGTTTACCCGCGAAAATATCCCTTGGCGGGTTTTTTTTTACATTAAAAACCCAAATATCCGGGATTTAAATCGGGCGATAAGACCTTTACATTTGACAGATTTAACAATTCAATGTATATTAATCATAGAAAGCAACAAATTGTTCTCGATAACATTGCCAAATTTACTTGACAGGAGGTGAATTTAGTAAAGATCATAATCACGTCACAAAAATAAATATAATTGTAACAAAGGTGAGGAGGAAAATAATGAAAAAAGGAATCGTGCTAATTTTACTTATTGCTTTAGTATTCATAATTACTTCGGGTTATACAACGGCGGCTGATACACTATTATCGCAAGGTAAACCGGCTACCGCCAGTTCTTATCAAGCCGGCAACGAAGTCGCCAAAGGTAACGATGGTAGTACCAGCACCAGGTGGGCGGCAAGCAGCGCGTCGTTCCCCCAATGGTGGAAAGTGGATTTACAGGCCAGTTACGCCATAAACCGGGTTGATATTAACTGGTACAATTCCTCAAGCCGGTCTTACAAATACCGGATCGAGGTTTCAACCGATAATGTTAACTTTAACACCGTGATTGATAAAACCGGTAATACGGTGGCGGGCGACACTTCCGATAGCTTCAACGCGACTGGAAGATATGTCAGGATAACCGTTACCGGCACTAGCGCCGGAT
>JBJKPO010000480.1:0-4252 GCA_046706235.1 Bacillota bacterium
GGCCTGATTATCGGCACAGATAAAATTTCTGGTTACTCCGGTAGCTTCCGAGGTCCGATGATAAAACATGAAAATCACCGCAAAAATTAAAAAACAACCGAAAATTCGTCGCAAATAATTCGCCGCCCATTTTTTATAATATCTTTTTGGTTTCTTTAATTTCGAAAGCAGTAAATTCGAACCGAATGTTGAATTATTTGATTTTGATATTAGCATTATTTTAACACAGTATCTATTTCTTGGCAACTTAGGCTACCAACATCGCCAAAAGGAGGGATTATCCTTGAGGAATAAAAAAAGCCGTCCCAAAACCAAACCTGTCCCTATCCCTAAAAAAACATTCCCGGTAATCTTTACTAAAATTCTCGATATAATCATGAAAATCACCTTAAATTTCGGGGCGATTTTAATCGCGGCCATGACGTTGATTATCAATTGGCAAGTCATTAACCGTTATAATCCCAGTCTAAATACACCATGGACTGAAGAAATCGCGATTATTCTGCTGGTCTGGTTTGGATTGACCGGGGCCGCGATTGGAATTCGTAAAGATGCCCATATTGGAGTGGAATTTCTGGTTAAAGTTCTTCCGGTTAAAATTCGGCGGTTTTTACGATTGTTCGTCCAAATCCTGGTCATTACCTTTGCCGTTTTCCTTTTCATCGTTGGAATCCAGTTGGCCAAAGGATGTTGGAATATCCAACTCTCGGTCACGCTTTGGTCGAGAGGAGCCGTTGTTTATACCGCAATGCCGGTTGCGGCCGCATTAATGATTCTCTACTGCCTCGAAGATATTATCAAGCAAATTTACGGCATAACCGGTACTAATCATGAAAAAGACCCGCAAGAAATGGAGGCCAATCATAATGACCTTTGATATCCCAGCAATTGCTCTTCTAATTGGTTCTTTTGTCATTCTCCTGTTGATCCGGGTGCCGATCTCGTTTACTTTAGGCATTTCGGCAATTATTACCGCGATATATTTGAAACTGCCGTTGTTAATCGTTGCCCAACGGATGGTTGCCGGAATGGAATCCATTAATTTGATTGCAATTCCTTTCTTTATTCTGGCCGGAGCAATCATGAGCGAAGGAAAAATTGCGGAACGGCTGGTTAATTTCTCCGGTATTTTCGTGGGCCGCATCCGTGGTGGTTACGCCATGATAAACTGTGCCGCAAGTATGTTATTCGGTGGGGTATCCGGCTCCGCGGTAGCCGATGTCTCCAGTATCGGAGCTTTGATGATCCCGGCCATGGAAAAAAAAGGTTACCGGAGGGATTTTTCAGTTGCAATTACTATTACTTCGGCAATCATTGCCGTTTTAATTCCTCCAAGCCATAATTTAATAATTTACTCCTTGGCGGCCGGCGGTGTCTCGGTTGGAAAACTTCTATTAGGTGGACTCGTACCCGGAATGTTGCTGGGTTTCGCTTTAATGACCTTAAGTTATATAATGGCCGTTAAACATAATTTTCCCCGGGAAGAATCGATTCCCTTCAAGCAAAAGTTGATCTATTTTCGTGATGGTTTGCTGTCGGTACTTTTAGCTGTGATTATTATGGGCGGAATCGCCACCGGACTTTTTACTGCCGCCGAATCAGCCGCCGTGGCTGTTCTGTATGCCTTTATATTGACTTTTATCATTTATCGTGACGAACCGTTAAGAGCTCTCCCCGGAATACTTCGAAACGCCGTTGTTATGATTGCCATGGTCTTCTTGCTGATTGCCACATCCAATGCTTTTGGTTGGATGTTGACTTATCTCGGTGTGCCCGGCGCAATCGCCCAGTGGTTATTCAGTATTTCCCACAATAAATTTGTTATTTTATCCATGATTAACATTTTCTTGCTCATTCTCGGTTGTCTTATGGATATGGCCCCGGCCATCGTCATTATAACACCGATTTTACTGCCGATTGTTACCCAACTCGTTGTTAACCCGATCCTGTTTGGAGTTCTATTGATCCTTAACTTGGGAATCGGGTTGTGTACTCCACCCGTCGGAAATGCAATGTTTGTTGGTTGCGCGGTCGGTAAAATTTCAATCGAGAAACTCTTTAAGATGTTAATGTATTGTTATATCCCCATGATTATCGTTTTATTTCTGGTTACATTCTTTCCCGACCTAGTGTTATGGTTACCTAACCTGGTAATGAAATAGTAACCAATTCGATTTTTGGAGGTGATCGAAACAAAGCAATAAAATTTGGTTCATTTAGAAAAATTTTATAACTAAAACCTAGGAGGATACTTATGAAAAAAAGAATTGCGGTTTTATTCCTGGTCGTTATTTTAGTGATTGCTTTCTGCTCCACCATCCAGTTATCGGCCGCTCCCAAAGTTTTAAAACTTGCTGAAAACCAGTTTTATGATTATCCGACCACCAAAGGCGATCTGAAGTTTGCCGAATTGGTTTCCATTAAAACCGGCGGCCGGATTCAGATTCAAGTATTCGCCGGCGGGCAACTCGGTTCGGAAAACGAATGCCTGGAGCAGGTCAAACTGGGCGTTATCGAAGCGGTTCGCTGCTCTATCTCCCCGGTGGTCACCATCGTTCCCGAGATCGGGGTCTTTAATCTGCCATATATCTTTAAATCCCAGGATCATATGTGGAAAGTATTGAACGGCGAGATCGGCCAGTATTTCCTGGATTCGGTTCAAAAGGCCGGCCTGGTGGGCTTAACCTATTTCGACGCCGGCGCCCGCCACTTTTATGCGAAGAAGCCCATTAGCAAACCAGCCGATCTGAAGGGCATGAAAATCCGGGTGCAGTTAAACCCGATCAACATCAAGTTCATGGAGGCCTTTGGAGCCAGCGGCGTGGCGGTTGCTTTCGCCGAGGTTTACAGCGCTCTCCAAACCGGTGTTTGTGATGCCGCTGAAAATAATATTCCGAGTTGGGTTTCAAAGAGCCATAATGAAGTTGCCAAGTATTTGTTATTGGACGGTCACTGGAGACTG
This sequence comes from Bacillota bacterium, assembly GCA_046706235.1. Lineage (GTDB taxonomy): Bacteria > Bacillota > UBA4882 > UBA8346 > UBA8346 > JAEZJQ01. The sequence continues at coordinate 2,963 of JBJKPO010000480.1, forward strand.
CCGGAAGTCCTGATGGTCAGTAAAATGTTCTGGGATACCTTAAGCGACGCCGACAAGAAGGCCCTTAAAGACGCCGCGAAAGAGGCCACCGCATACCAAATCCAGGTGTGGAACGAATACGAAAAAACCTCTTTGAATGCAGCGAAAAAGAAAGGCGCTGTAATTAAAAAAGCCAATATCGCCGAGTTCCAAAAGATTGCCCTTCCCTTCTACGACACTGTTTACAATATGCCCGAATACAAGGATCTCGGTTACAAAAAATGGGTGGAAAAAATCCAGGCAGTGAAATAATTTAATCTCATTAGTATTAAAAAGGGGCTGTCCCAAAGATAAAAACTTTTGGGATAGTCCCTCTTGTTGCCATGCTTATTTTTGGTATAATTTTGGTATAAAAATTCGGACGCTTCCCCTAAACCGGAATCACCCCTTGAACAATGCCCTGCCGCCGTATCATCAATAAACCCAGTTAACAATTAAAGCGTTACTCCGTGTTTCCAAATAGCTATTTCCCGGTAACCGTTCTCTTCATTGCGGGATTTGATCTCACCCGATGCCACTCGAATCAGTAGTTGGAATAATTCTGAGGCCAACGCCTCCATGCCCTGTCCCTCAAGCAACCGCCCCGCGTTGAAATCAATCCAATTCCTTTTATGAAAATAATTCCAGGAATTGCTGGAAACCTTAATGGTTGGGACCGGCGCTCCGAACGGTGTCCCCCGGCCGGTAGTAAAGAGAATCATTTGCGCCCCCGCTGCTGTGAGGGCCGTAGCGGATACCGGATCATTTCCGGGCCCTTGAAGTAAATTTAGACCTGGAGTAGCCGTTTTTTCGCCGTAATTCAATACATCCACCACTGGGCTTTTACCGCCTTTCTGGGTGCATCCCAGCGACTTTTCCTCAAGCGTCGAAATTCCGCCCTTTTTGTTTCCCGGCGAAGGATTCTCATAAATTTCGAGCTTATTCCGGTGATAATATTCCTTAAAATCATTAATCAAACGGACCGTTTTCTTGAAAATCTCCCGATTGACGCAACGGTCCATTAAAATCGTCTCCGCCCCGAACATCTCGGGGACCTCGGTCAGGATAGCGCTTCCCCCTTGAGGAATTAATAAATCCAAACAAGCTCCGACGAGCGGATTGGCCGTAATTCCCGAAAAGGCGTCCGACCCGCCGCATTTCAACCCGATTGTCAATTTGGATACCGGGCATTTTTCCCGGTGAAACAAGGCCGCTAGATTCACCAAATCACCGAGCAGCTTAAGCCCTTCATCGAACTCATCATCCACATCC
>JBJKPO010000481.1:0-9025 GCA_046706235.1 Bacillota bacterium
GAACCATAGTAACAATTTATTCAAATAAATCAACCTTCCCGGATGAATATCGGATTGTTTCGGATTTAAAAATCGCCTCGCGACAATAAAATAACCATTTACCATAGTTTACACTTTTTTTAGTTAAATATTCGCCAAATACAGGCCGTTATTAGCTGTTATGAACCGCTAGGGACCATTATGGTATATAGAATATTTGACATTATGCCGAATATGAATATAATTGTTTAAAGAGCAACCAATTTAAACGCGGCAAAAAGTCAATTTCTTATAAAAACTAATTTGAAAAAGCCTTACTTGATCGCGTTTTAAAAACCGGGGCTCATTTTTGATCTAATCGGATTTTAGTTTAGTTAAAGGAGTGACTAAGATGATTATTCAAGGAGATTCCGCCGGTCATCGCAATTTCGCCCGTAATAAGTTCCAACCGCTGATGTATCTTTTATTAGGTATGTTGTTAGTGAGCGTTGGCTTTCAAATCAACGCCGCCGATACACCTTCAGTTACAGTTACCAATAATGTTAAATTAGAAAAGGTGGACGTCAAAACGGTTAGTTCCACTTGCTGGAGTGTCAAGTCGGTAATCGCAAACAATGATAACTCGCGTATTTATACCGCCAATCTGGAAGCGATGACTGTTTATGAGTTTGACACCGCCACCCGGAAAGTTATTCGCAAGTTAGTGTTTGTATCCCACCCCGGAAAAGGATATAACTATCAAAAAAAGGTATGGTTCGATTCTCACCAGGAAAAACCGGTGGAACAATGCATCAGCCATGACGGACGTTTTTTATGGATATCACTACATAATGCGGGTGGAGTAGTAATTTGGGACTTAACCGGCGGTGAAACCTATGTCGAAGGGAAACCATATAAAGAAGCCTGGCTTTACGATAACGCCGCAACCACTCCCACCAAGAAAAAACTGCGGCTGCTCTGGATCAAGACCGGAACCACACCTAAAATCGTCAGCGCCTCGCCGGATGGGAGATATATGTTCGTGGCCAACTGGCATTCCAATTCCATCAGCGTCATCGCCATTGATTCCCCCGAACCGAAAGACTGGGTTAAAATCAAAGATATCGCCCCGAGTCCGATTCCCCGGGGCCTGGTGGTTACTCCCGACTCCAAATATCTTTACGTGGGGCAAATGGGCGGCGATTTTATCAGCGTTATCGACCTCGCCGATTTTCACAAAGTCCGTCAAATAAAAGTCGGAGTCAATCCCCGTCATCTCATTATCAATGGCGACTATTGTTACACTTCTATCGAGATCACCTCCAAACTGGCTAAAATCGATTTAAACACCAATAAAGTCATTAAAATAGTTCCCACTCAAAAGTCGCCCCGCACGATTGCCGTCTCCCCGGACGGCCGGATCATTTTGGTAACCTGCTATACCGGCAACTCGGTCCAGGCTTTCGACGCCGCTGATTTGAAGCTGATCGGCTCCTGGCAGTGCACCGGCCATCCCGTCGCCGTAACGGTATATCAAAAAGACGGCGCTCTCGAAGCCTGGGTCGGCAATGAGAGCGGCAGCACGGTCAAGCTGTTTACCTTCAAGGAAACATTGTTGGAATAAAAAAACCATCAAAAAAGAACCGCTAAAACGGTTCTTTTTTTAATAATCTATAGTCTTAGCCTCAAAACATCTCTGCGGTAATCTTCGCAACGCCCATATACGGGCGTAACGCTTCCGGAACCGTCACGCTGCCGTCCTCATTCTGATAGTTTTCTAAAATGGCGGCCACGGTCCGGCCGACGGCCAAACCCGAACCGTTCAGGGTATGCACGAACTCGGGCTTGGCGCCCGTTGCCGGGCGGTATTTGATATTGGCCCGGCGGGCCTGAAAGTCCTCAAAATTGCTGCAACTGGAAATCTCCCGGTATGTATTGAAACTGGGCAGCCACACTTCCAGGTCATAACACTTGGCGGCCGCAAACCCCTGATCTCCGGTACAAAGCAGGATAACCCGGTAGGGCAGTTCCAGCTTCCTCAGTATATTTTCGGCGTCATTCACCAGTTTTTCGTGTTCCTGGTAAGATTCCTCCGGCTTGGTATATTTCACCAACTCTACTTTATTGAATTGATGCAACCGGATGATCCCGCGGGTATCTCTTCCGGCGGCCCCGGCTTCTGCCCTGAAACAAGCGGTATAGGCCGCATATTTTACGGGCAACCGGCCGGCGTCCAGGATCTCATCCCGGTGTAAATTGGTAACCGGGACCTCGGCGGTTGGAATCAAATAGAAATCCCCGTTAACGCATTTAAATAGTTCCTCTTCAAACTTGGGCAACTGGCCGGTGCCGGTCAGCGAGGCCCGGTTTACCAAAAACGGCGGGAATATTTCGGTATACCCGTGTTCCTTGGTATGAACGTCCAGCATCATGTCAAATAACGCCCGTTCCAGTCTGGCTCCCAACCCGCGCATCACCACGAAGCGGGCGCCGCTAATCTTGGCCGCCCGTTCAAAATCCAGAACACCCAAGCCAACCCCGATTTCATCATGGCTTTTAGGGGTAAAATCAAACCGGCGGGGTTCGCCCCAATCGCGCACCACCTTGTTTTCAGTTTCATCCCGGCCCACGGGCACCGATTCGTGAGGTAGATTGGGAATCACGAGCAAAATTTCCTGAAGTTTATCTTCAATGATCCGGATAGCGCCGTCCAGTTCCTGAATGCGATCGCCCACGTCCTGCATTTCGGTTATCAACCCGGCGGCATCCAATCCCTGGGACTTAAGCCTGCCTACTTCCTTGGAGACACTGTTACGGCGGCTTTTTAGTTGTTCAACCTCGAGCAGCTTTTTACGCCGTTCTTCATCCAGTTTCAAAAAATCGTCGAGCGGGACCCTGGCGCCGCGTTTATTCATCCCGGCGCGGACCTTGTCCGGATCGCTCCTTACTAATTTAATATCGAGCATGGCGGACACTCCTTCTAAAACCGTCATGGGACAACGTTAGTTTATTGATATTATAAAACAAAGGAATCCAAAAAACAACCATACCCGGCTAATTAAAATTTCCAGCGGCGGTATTTTGGGAGTTAGTTAAAATTTCTGTTCGTGTTTTCCAGGAATTTAACGCTATTAAAATCCCGGTGCAACCCAGCAATATAAATATCGACAATATGTAAATCAAGGCCGGCCAAATATGATAGAGATAACCGGATGTAAACCCCATCAAAGCGCACAAAGTGGCTATTATGGTATTATTAAGGGCGTAAACGCCCGATCTTTCCTTACCGGTGGTTACTTCCGCCAGCAACGAATCCACAAACGGCTTGGCGATCCCAAATCCGGCCGCAAATAAAACAACCGCCACAATACCCAGCCAAAAATGGGCCGGAGGAATTATAATCAAAAGCAACAGGGAAAATATCTGGATCACCGTACCGGTGATCATATGAGTAACCCGGTTCCCCCTGCTGATAACCGGTAAAAGCAGCACGAATATTGAAAACATGGTTGTGGCAATAATCCCTCCAAATATGGAGATGGCTGATTTGTCGAGTTTTAAAATATCAGTCAAATACGGCGCAAAATAAAGACTCGTATAAGTACCGATCGGAATATATGTATTATAAAGGATCACTATACTTAAAGCCATTAATATCGTGGGTTTTGACTTTAATACCGCCAGAGTGTCCCGGTAAAAACCAATATGAAATGAATTCTTTCGTTTCTTGCGCCTGGCTTCGGCTAAAATCCGCAAACCCACTTTGGTTTCACGATAATGATAATTCCGGCATAAACTCATGGTGGTCATGCTGACCATGGCAAATACGATTAAAATTCGTTCCGCGGAAATAATTCCCAGGTAATGCACCAACAACCCGGCGGTTGGAGTAAAGATCCCGACTGCAATGTTAATTGCGTTGATCAGGTTATAAGCCCCGACCTGTTGTTCCCTGGTAGCATCCTCAACCACCATCAGGTTCCAGGATACCGCGACTATCCTTAGCACATTGTTTAACACGATCGCTAGGGCAAACAACCAGAAACTATTAGCGATAAAATAAATAAAAAGCGAACCGGGCCAGGAAATCAAATCGAAAATCAAGGTGGTTTTTTTTCGGCCCAAGGCATCGGTAATCATGCCGCCGATCAAGGCAAACAAGATACTGGTAATACTACCCAGCCCGATTAAAAACCCAATCTGGGCATCGGTTACCCCTTGAGCTTTCATATATAAACTCAAATAAAAACTGTACAGAGTAAACGGAATCCCCCACAACGGCTGAAATATAACCGAAACTTTAGTATTCCCTTTAAGTAGTCGAAACGAATGAAAGATAGTCGGTGTTTTCGAAGTTATATCCATTTTTTCTCCTCTTAATTGTTACTTCTATTTCTATTCTGCTGCCACGCATTTTATCAACCGGGCAACCACATGGCTTGTATCTTGCGGCGATAGCCTTGAGTAAAGGACAGGGTAATTCATTGACTGATTGTTGATAAGAGTTAGGGTAATCCCTGATCGAATACCCGGGTGTTTGTTTAACGAAAACATCGGTAGGGGATAAAATGAATGTTGGCGGCGATCCCTTCGGACCAACAAAAGTAATTCGGCATCCTTGAGTATAATCCTTTAATTATAAATCCCAATGTTCTTATTAATTTTCCAGAAGAATCCGTATTAATAACCGGACAATTCACGATATAAATTTACTTTTTTATCTAATCTGTTGTATAATGTACTTAATAATAATTGAATCATTTTAATGGAAACCAGGTTCCAAAGATATTTGTGGAATTTATTAAGGAGGCCAATCATGAGTGAAATTGAAATCGCGAAAATAATTATGGCGGTAAACAGTTTGGGAACAGCCCGGGCTGTTTTAGAAAATGCGATCCGCGATGGAGGAAGTTACAGCGAGAAACTGGGAACCATTGTTCAAAAAATTAAAGAGTGTGAAAATGATTTGCGAGTTATTCAATATAGTAAATAAATCGTGTAAAAGTTAATAATTGTAAGACGAGTTTGGAATTTTTACTTTAACTACTTGCGCCCGTAATAGGCAAACCAGGTAGTTATTGTTTTGCCCCTACAAAATACCATATCTTTTTTAAGGAAAATATGACCAAACAACCAACTTACTTTAAAATTGCGATTTCCGGCGATCTCGGAAGCGGTAAAAGTACGATTTGTAAACTTTTACAGGAGAAGTTGTCTTTTAATATCTTTTCAATGGGTGAAGCCTGGCGGGGATTAGCCGCCAAGTATAATATGTCAATCCTGGAATTAAATAAATATTCCGAAACCCATCCGCTGGATGAAGAGATGGATCAGACAATGGCCGCCATGGCGGATTCTCCTCAAAACTTGATCTTTGATTCCCGACTGGCCTGGCATTTCATTCCGAACTCCTTCAAAGTCCATCTGACAGTTGATTCCATGATTGCCGCGGAACGGATCTTTAATGACAAACGGGGTGAAGCGGAAGGTTACACGGATATAACCGAAGCTTATCAAAAACTATATCAACGTAAAATAAGTGAAAATAATCGTTATACCCAAAAATATGGAATTGTCTGCGACGAAGACAGTAATTACAATTTGCTGATCGATACCAGTCACGCTTCTCCCGAAAGCATTGCCCGGTTAATTACCGTTAAATTTCAGCAGTGGACCGAAAGCCGGAGTTTTGTCCGGCATTGGCTTTCGCCGCGAACTCCGTTTCCCACCCGTGATCCGTTAAGTTTAAATTGGAAACAGATATCGATCATTAGTGATTCCATCGCGGCCACCGGTTTTATCGAACAAAAGGCCGTCGCCTTATTGAAGGATAATGGTTTTTATTATATCTACGACGGACACAATCGAACCAGCGCCGCATTATTAACTGAAGTTAGTTTAATTCCGGTGGAAATCGCCGCTCAAAACGAAACGAAAACACCAAATAACGAAACAGCGCGCGAATATATATTGAAATCCTATCATCTTCACAATATCCGTTTATGGGAAAATCTGCATCATTTCAGGTATCCACATTATCCCATGGATTTGGATTAGCAGATCCTCTCCGGTAAAGGAACCAATACTTTCCATGGTCGTTATTAAATTTTAACCAAAATTTAACCTGGTTTTCACTAGAAATAGACTTTTTTGCGGTAAAATTCGATCATCGAATAATACCTTTCCAAATCAAAACCGGTCAGCCGTTATTTTTAGCGTTTATAACGGGAAATAACGAAGAATAACTTTATTCCTCGTTTTGTAACGAATAATCATTTTTTTTGAATATAATTAAATCCTCGGCTAAAAACGCTTGACAATTTAAATTTACTTGTTAAAATAGAGGATAGCCGCTAGTTATTTTATAGTTTTCCATAATAATTTGTATTAATTATTACTAATTTGGGTTTTATGTAAAAAGGAGTATATATTAGTGTCTAATAAAATCATGGAGCTTAAAAGTTTTACAAATGCCGCTGTTTATGTGGATTATGAAAATATTTATGAACTACTCAAGTCTTATGGAAGAAATCCCTTTGATCTTAACTTTTTCCCAGTTATTATAAAAAAATTGAAAGAAAAATATAAATTTAAGATCATTGAGTTTATTGTCTACAGTAACTTTGAAAAAAAAGAATTTCAAGGCAAACAGCAGACGTTAATCCAAAAATTAGGGATCGAGACCCGTCATTCTTCAAATAGCGGTAAAAATAGCAGCGATTTGGAATTAACGGTCGATGCTTTACGAACTCTTTATAAAAATCCCAATGTTGATGTTTTTGTTTTGATCTCCAGCGACCGTGACATTATACCTCTGATTAAAGCCATTAAATATGAAAATAAAATCGCTTTTACCATCTCCACCAAAAATGGTTTTAATATAATTGTAACAAAATATACCGATTATCACGAATATATTGAAGATATTTTTAATCTGAATCAACAAAATGAGTTGCCCGGTGAAAGTCCGGCGGACCCTGATAATATTAAAAAAGAAACCGATATCTCCTCCGAAGAAAACATCGAACGGGCCAGGGAAGTAAGTAAATTATTGTATGAATCGATTGTCTGGAAAAAGAACGAACAATTCGGGGAAGCAATAAGTTTAAAAGGATATGTAAATATATTGGCCAAAACCATCATTCGAACCCAGGCCCAGATATTCGACGACTTTAAACTGGCTCATTCCTTGCAATTTATTTGTATCTATAATGATCCTCAAAAAGGTCTCTGTATAAAAGAAGGCGCCAAGCGCCGGGATCTCTATGAAGAAACCTTGCAACAGTTGATGTAAAAAATAGAAGAGTTAAGAGTCTTGAGTCAAAAGTACGGAGTTAAAAGTAAACTGTAAAATCATTAAACTTTTAATTCGCGACTCTTTTCACTCTTCACTCGCAACTCATTACCCCTCCGCCGCCAGACGTTTGTACATATCATACCGTTTTTTTACGTCTGCCTCGGCAAGCTGATAAAGATTTTCAGCGGCATCCGGGAACTGCTTCCTCAAAGTGGAATATCTTACCTCTCCCATTAGAAAATCACGGAAGCTGCCGGTTGGTTCCTTGGAATCCAGGTGAAATGGGTTTTTATTTTCCAGGACCAGATCCGGATTATAGCGGTATAATGGCCAGTATCCGGCTTCCACAGCTAGTTTCCCTTCGTTTTGACTTTTTCCCATATCGATTCCATGATTAATACACGGCGCGTAAGCAATAACGATTGACGGGCCCTTATAACGTTCCGCCTCAAGTACTGCTTTCAACAACTGATTTTTATCGGCCCCCATCGAAACCGAGGCGACATAAACATATCCATAGGCCATCGCCATAAGTCCCAAATCTTTTTTACGGACATTCTTCCCGGCAGCGGCAAATTTAGCAATCGCGGCCAGGGGAGTGGATTTGGACGATTGGCCGCCGGTATTGGAATAAACTTCGGTATCCAGCACCAGCACATTGACATCCTCGCCGGACGCCAACACATGATCCAGTCCGCCATAACCGATATCATATGCCCAGCCGTCTCCACCGATAATCCAAATTGATTTTTTGGTATACAAGTCTTTCATTTCGGCAATTTGGCGTAATAGATTTTGGATATCCCCCTGCGTTTTAGCAATTTCATTATCAATCATTGCCTTGATTCGATCCCCGGCCTTCCGGGAAGCAACCGCCTCATTTTTACCGGATAACCATTCGGAAAACGCATCCTTTAACCCGGGTGAAAGATCGAATTCCTGCACCTGCTTCACTAAATCGGCCAGTTTTTTCCGTTGCTGGGTAATTGCCAGATTCATACCGTAGCCGTATTCGGCGTTATCTTCAAATAAAGAATTCGCCCAGGAAGGCCCGTGGCCTGCTTCATTGGTCGTATAGGGGCAGGTCGGAGCACTCCCGCCGTAAATCGACGAACAGCCGGTGGCGTTAGCGATCAACATCCGGTCTCCGAAAAGCTGGGTTACCAGTTTGACGTACGGAGTTTCGCCGCATCCGGCGCAAGCGCCCGAGAACTCAAATAGCGGCCGTAAAAACTGGCTTCCTTTCACGGTCTCCGGTTTGGCCGCTTCCGGTGGAGCCGCCGGCAAACCTTCGGCAAATTTATAATTTTCAACTTCGGCTTCGGCTATTTCCTCCAAAGTAACCATCTTAATCGGTTTTACCTTGGCCGGACAAACTTCGTAACAGTTGCCGCAACCGGTGCAATCTAGCGGTGAAACTTGAATCCTAAACTCATGTCCGGCCAATTCTTTCCCAATGGCCGTCTTGGTTTTAAACCCGGTCGGCGCGTTTTTTAATGTTTCCGGTTTGGCGACATAGGGCCGGATCGCTGCGTGCGGGCATACGAAGGCGCATTGATTACATTGAATACAGGTCTCCGGATTCCATTCGGGAATGGAAATAGCGATACCCCGTTTTTCATATTTGGAAGTACCCACCGGAACCATACCGTCGGGTGTAAAAGCGCTCACCGGCAATTTATCGCCCTCCAGGCCGATAATCGGCTGGATAACGCTACCGACATAATCCGGTACTTCTTCCACAATCACCGTGGCGCCATGATCCGCGGT
>JBJKPO010000482.1:0-2774 GCA_046706235.1 Bacillota bacterium
TTCCTAATCTGTCGTTATTACCAAATAGTTGAATAATATCCGCGCGGCCGTCTCCGTTTACATCACCGGCTAAAACTGTGAAAACGCTATAATCTTGAATTATATCACCAGAAGACCATGTTTTTACATAACCATGGCCATCGGATTTGTAAACAATGATATCCGTTTTAAATTCATTAGGTCTATAACCTCCATAATCCACATAACCATTTCTTACCTGGATAATATCGGTTCGACCGTCACCATTCACATCCCCCGCCACAAATTTATTTCTATAAGTTATTATTGGAGGATCAAAACCGACTTTCTCTCCCATATCACCGGAACTCCAGGTGGCGGCCGGATAACCCTGGCCATTGGATTGATAAACGTTCATCGCCACTTTTCCACTGTTATTCCATACTTGAACGAAGTCCGTCTTTCCATCCCCGTTGACATCCGCCGGAAGAAACGCGACTGCCCCGCAACCCTGGCCGATATTGCTAGTCCCCCATGTGTTTTGATAACGCAAACCGTCGGATTGATATACCAAAACTCCCAGACTTACATAGTTACTCCATAACTGAATAATATCGGTGCGGCCGTCTCCATTCACATCCCCCGAAAGAAATCCGATATTGTCCGCTCCTTGACCCATGTCACCCGAGCACCAAGTGCAATTATAACCTTGTCCATCGGATTGATATGAATTACTTGCCAAACTATAGTTATTTCTCCACAGTTGAACGATATCAGCATGGCCGTCTCCGTTGGTTACATCATCTGTTTTACCCCATTGAAAAGTTTGCATTGGCAAGGTTTTTCCCGCGGGAGTATAACCGGTTCCATCCAGCAACCACTGGCCGGAGTCGGGCGCATTTCCATCACAACCGTATTCTTGAATCCCAATAAGACGGCTTCTTTCGGTTGATGCTCCGTAATCGTAATCTAAACGGTATTTTCTTAATAAATTTCCTCCAATTTTTATAACAATAAATACCAGCCTTTTATCTATCTTAACTTTAGTGGGATTATATAACGGATAGCAGTCGGTCCTTGTCTGATAGAAAAATTCCACTGTCCGATTATTTGATAAAGGATGTTCATTATTTTTGGTATAAGTAATCTTTACGGGATAGTAATCCCCGCCGGTTACATCTTCGTTGTATTCAACGACATAGTAATTTCCTTGTAAATCTTTGACTTTGCTCAAGCTCCAAAGCAGCGCCTGGGAATTTTGGTTGACCGCATCAATATGCCCGTCTGTTAAACTCGTATGTTCCGCCGCTCGCACTCCAAAAAACATCTTTGTTCCATTTTTTAAAGTAACTTTCCAATATGAAGAACTGGTATTCGCATCGATTAACTCAATAAATGAAAAATCGGTTCTTTCAGCTTCGTAACGATAGATCCCATTGACCGATTCCTTAAAGATAAGTCTTTGTCCATTATATATGTAATGATCGGTAGTATCGTCAAATGTGATATCAAAAGATGGATCACGGCTAATCACTGGTATGCCAAGAGACCAACCCATTCCTATCATCCCGTTCACAGCTTGTGAATTATACGTAAGCGACAGGGATGGGGCCATCCCGTTAGTTCCGGGTGGTAATTCAATATCATATTTGTATTGAAACGCGCCTAATGAATCCACTTCCGGGAGAGTTTGCTCTTGTCCCAACGCAATTAATGGTAAACCACAAATCAATACCGTAACCAGACAAAACAGCAAGACTACATAAAATACTACCGTTCTTTTTAACCTCGATCCGGCAAGTACATTTAAATTTTTCTTGAAATGCAAAGAAAAATTTGCCGGATCGGGTTCATCTACTGAATCCGGCAAGTCCCTATTTAGAAATACTTTTAAGTTACTTGCCGGATTCAGGTTTAATAACATCCAAAATTCTCCCTCTATAACCAGACATTTTAATAAAGCATTGTACAACAAGTATCTTGCTGGTAATTTATGCCAATTAAATTTTATAAACAACAGATATTTTACCATATTTACTTTATAATTGCATGCCTGATTTTTCCTGCAAAAAAGTACAGCGCGAGACTGTACTTGTAGATTGGCACTATGCTTGATAGTTTGGCATTCGTAATTTTTTTAAGAATATTTTTATATTCGAAATTACGGTAAGCGAATCATCCTATCATCTTTGAATAAAACCTTCACTTCTCCACAATCTCAATCTGGTCCAGGCCATACCCGGTCACCTCGGAGGTCATCCGGCCGATAGTCCCGGCCCGTTCCACGTCCATCTTTCCGGAGACGATCACGGTTACGATTTTAGGATTGATACTAACCATTGACTCTTGAAAACCTTTGGCTTTCAATAATGTTTCCAATTCATGTTCCTTGGCGGTAGCCTGGGTTAAACGCCACAATTCCTGTTCGGCTTGTTCTCTGGTTTCATCGGTTAACCCGACCTGGTCCAAAAGTTCCTGGATTCTTTCCTTCTCCTGGCTACGCTCCCGGTCCCGTTCGATTTTCAAATCGAGCAGGGAATCGGACGGGTTATATTCACGAGGAATCTTTAGCGGTGGTGGTTCATTAATTTCCAGCTTAGGCGCGTTTATCGATAAAATATGATGAAATCCCAATCCAAATAAACTGGCAAAGCCGAAAATCCCCCATATGATCCACATTTTATTTAAGCGAATTTTGTTAAAAATAGTTTCCGTCATTTTTTATCCCTCCTTTTCTTTTCCAGGTTAAACCATGACCCGGTGAGGTGGAATTCCTAAAAGCGTAATCACGGTTTCTATCAACAACCGTTTTATTT
>JBJKPO010000483.1:0-5095 GCA_046706235.1 Bacillota bacterium
AAACACCTGTATTATTGATTGGAATAGAGATGTTTTATTCTTTTAAAACAATAGGAACTTGCAATGACCTTATCTCCGGCTACCGCACCATGTTGCGTGGATACCTGCAACCGTATTACCGGCTACAAACACCCATTACACATACTACGATAACCTTTGACCGACTGCCCTCGAAACTTAGGTATCTATTCACAATCGAAAGCCTGAAGGTAAATACCATTGGTATAAGCCGCAAGGAAAATACCTGAAGGTTGTGTTCGACTGAGAATAAACACTTTCGCTCCGGTGACAATCTGGGCTTGACCGTTACCGATAAGTTTCCTTACCACGACGATCAGTTTCCCGACCGCCGTAATAAGTTGGCCCACCGGTAACAATCTGGCTCAGACCGGCATGGATCCCGCGCCTTTACTGCGCAAAGGCGTTAGCGTATGCTTACATACGCGGCGTCAATTTATAGACGCTTAATTAGAACCCATACCGATCAGTTGCTCGACTGATAAAGACCCTTAGGTCCTAAGACGGAGCCTTTATCAATCTGCGCCTCGGCCACTGCAAATCCCAAGTATAGAATAACTCCTATAACGGACTTCTATGCATTATTATTAATTTTTCGGTTGGAAATTTTTTCATGTGTTAATGCCATCATTTTTCAACCATACTTTCATTTTTGACCGGGACGATTTGGACGGTCAATTTTTTTTTTAAATACCTCGGCAATTATCTTACCGGAAGATTTATCCGGCATTCTTTTTTTCGAACCTGTTATTATTCGGAATATTAATTGGATTAGGAAGGTATGTTGGCGAGGAATGGCGTATTGTTTTATCATGGGGTGGAAAAGTTGCTTGTTGGACCGGGATAATCATTCTCCTTTTGATTATAACAGTAATCGCAATTTATCGCCGTCGCCGGAAAAAAACCGAAGCATGAAGTATTAAGTAAGGAGCTTGAATGACAACTCAAAAACGAACGGTTTTATTCAGGATAATTTTACTAATAATATTTTTATCCCTGCTTATCTTTATAACGGTGCATTATTATTCCCGGATTGTTGCGACTATTAGTAATCCGGATATGTTTAGAAATTTACTGGTTTCATACGGTCCGTTAAGCATCCTGATATTTATTTGCTTTCAAATTTTCCTGGTAATTTTAGCCCCGCTTCCGAGTGAATTATTATTAATTGCCGGTGGATATATATTTGGGACGTTATTTGGCGCTATCTATTCCTTGATTGGAATTTTAACGGGGTCGATCATTGTATTCGGAATTTCTAAATTTTTTGGTTCCACCTTGATTAAACTGTTGGTTTCGCCGAAACGATATGCCAGATTAAGTTCATTAGTGAATAATCAAAAATCGGACCTGGCGATATTTTTTCTCTATTTGGTTCCCGAGATCCCAAAGGATTTGCTAACTTATACCGCCGGATTAACACCGGTCGATCCCTTAAAATTTATTGTCTTTTCAACAATTGCCAGGTTCCCATGCGTCATTGGCTCTTCTTATATCGGAGCCAACCTGCGACAAAAAAATTATTTACCGGTAATTATTCTCCTGATTGCAGCAGGTATTTTATTGGTTGCCGGTTTTGCGAACCGCAAGAAAATTATCAATAAGTTAAATAATATTTTAAATCATTCCAAATTTTGCAAGGATGATCCAAAATGAACTCTATTAAACCGGAAATCAATTATTACAAGATTGACCTCCGGTTATTACAAGGAGACGGGATTATTCAACTTCTGGGCATGGAGGTTTCCCAAGGACGAATTTGTCTAAAGACCATGTGATAATAATTAAAGATTCACATTTCCTCCCCGTCAAAGGGATGAAACTTTTTATAAAAAGTACGCGGCACCAAAAAGGATATGGCGCTCGGTTTTACCGATATCGACAAACCATAGTGACCGTTTGTTTTTTTCGAAACGCTTTTTAACTCGCCGTCAATATGGTAATGGAAAGGCGTTTTAGAGCTCAATTCCAATTTTTTAATTTCGTACCGTTCGATCAACGGTTTGCCTTTTTTGGCAAAACGTTGATTAATTTTATAATGCCGGCCGTTCCACAATGAAAACAGGTTAAAAAGCGGCGCCATTTTTTCTTTAAAATTAAACAAATAAAGATCCATATTGCCGTCGTTGCAGACCACATCCGGGCAAACCTTAAACATCCGGCCGTAATACGGCCTGGTCCCGACCTCCATCATCACCGGATTGACGGCCATTTCAAGAACGCTGATCGGGAATTCGGCATTCACCCGGGCGCCGCGCAACGCGTATTTACCGTCGTGAATTTTTAGCGTATAACTCTCCCGTTGCTGAAAATCGTAATATTGATAAGTGATTAACCCCGAGATAATATAATTAAAAATCCCGGAACGGCTCATTCCCCGGCTTTTTCCCAAACTGGAAGCACGGGTTTCCCGCTGTTTTAAAACCTCGGCGTCAAATCCAAAACCCGCCAATTGTCCGTATATAATCGAATTTTCTTGTTCAATCCGCATTAGATCGACATCAATCTTATAATTACGACTAATACTTTCCGCAAAAAAGTTTAGTTGCTTGCCAATCGAATACGGCACTTCATAAGAGTCCTGAATACCATTGCCCGAACCGCCGCGCAAGAAACCAATCGATTTTTTAGAGCGGTTTATACTTTTGGATTGATTGTTCTCAGAGTTTACCAAAGCATTGATTGCCTCATGAACGGTTCCATCCCCACCCCATACCAGTAAATTTTGATAATCGCTATCTGAAAATTCGGTAACCAATTCAATAAAATGTTGTTTATCCCTGGTTTCAATCACCAGCGGGGCTTTAAATCTTTTTAATGATTTTTTTAAAAGCCGCACCGCTTTAGGATACCGATAAGGATTTATTAAAAGAATACACGATTCGAAGGAATTAATCATTATAATGAATCACCATCAAGCTTTAGGTTCTAAAGTAAAAGGCGCTTAATACAAAAAACATATCCAGAATAAATATAGAATACCCGAATTCACTTTTTTGACTCATTTTAATACGAAGTTATCAAACGAATACCCTTCTGAAAAAGCCGGCTTTTTTAGAGTTTTTACAGCTTGGTTGCCAAAATCCGGTTTCGCCAGAAGCTGAATCCGGGCAAAAATATAGTCCAAGCTGTCCTCTTTTATAACAACCCGGAAATAATCGCTGTCACCAAGTCGTTCCGGCTGGTACCCATTGAAATCAAAGTATTTTTTACTATTACGCCGATCGAACCAGTGTACCAGGGCAATATTTCCATCTCGAATCTCAATGGCCGTAATTCCCTTCTTGCCGATTACACACCCGGAATTGAAAGTACAGGGAACCATTAGGTCGGAGTTGTATAAGCTGCTACGGGTGGATCCGGTTTTGTTTTTTTTCATAAGATATTGTAATTCACTGTGGCAGGTACGGATTTTCGCCGCCAACACTTCTTTCATCCGGCTATTCGTGGCGGAATAATCCCGGCATAATTGCTCGATTTTAAATTTTAAACAATCGATTTTCGATAACGATTCAAATAACGGCCGGTGAGTGTGTCCGATTACCGAAACCACCCTCCGGTCCCGGGAGAAATTATAGACCCGCTTCTCAGTTTTAAAGCGCATATTGTTATCGTGGGAATATGATATATTTTTAATCCCGATTGGATTGACGATGTATCGCAAAATCACCTTCCATAAATAATGGAACCTTTCCATGATTAATGATGCCTGGTGCCCGTGAAAGATGATTAAGTGATGTTTTTTATAATTTATCTTTAAACTTTTCAGGATCGGGGTTTTTAAATAGGGATTCTTGGTATAATTTAATTCCAAATCATGGTTTCCCACAATTTTATACAACGCCTTGGTTTGCTCGAACCGACCGAATAAACGGTATAGTTCGGGCCATTTGGCGACAATGCTTTTCAGTGAAAAACGCTGTAATTCCTCAATGTCGCCGTTTAACACCAATTTATACCCCTTTTGTAAATAATAATGCTCCAGAATATACATGAACGTAGCGGAATTCCGCAGGAAATCATCGCGGCTTCCCCGGTTGCCGATATGCAGATCGCTGAAAACCACGATTTTATCCTGATTGTGAAGGGTGATTTCCGGTGATTCATGAAATAATTTAGTCAACATCTGGTTGAATTTACACTGTTTCATTCTATAGCCTCACTTGCCGTTCCGCCAATTTCCGTTCGAGCAAATCCCGGATTCCGGAAGTAACTTCCTGATAAATCCGGTTTTTACGTTCCTTTAACCGCTGATATGATTTTAAAATATCCAAAGTCAAGATAATCCGGGTACTGCTGCAATTCAATTCACCGTGCAGATGGCTGCCGATAACTTCAAAACCCAATATTTTAGTATGGAAATGGAGCGGCGAATGGGGGTCGGTTTCGAAAACATCGGTTAAAAAATGAGTATATCCCCGTTCCACTACTTCTTTAATGGCGGCCCGCATCAGTCTTAACGCCACCCGGATGTTTTTACGGTATTCGGGACGGATCATAAAACGGCCAATCTCCACCATTTTACAATTTTGAGCCATCAGATTCAGGTCGACATTGGGATTCAAGGTCACTCCGAGTTCTGGGGGGAATTCCAGGGAAGGATCGTACGTTAACCGGATGACCCCGGCCGGCCGGCCGTCAATGGTCGCTAAAAACCAGGAACATTCAGCTAATTCACCGATAATATCGGGAATCTCTTTTTCGGGCGCCTTGATCCAGTTCTTTTCCTGCAAATAAACCGAAGTAATGACTTCCAAGGCTGATTTCTTTAACGTTGGAGTGGTGATTTTAAAAGTTTTTATTACTGACATAATATAATCCTCCTTATTAAATTTAGTTTTGATTAGGATAAGTTAAATCGCTTTTATTAAAAACCGTTCGGCGAGCGGCGGTAATGCCGGTTCACGGAACGGATAGTTTTTACCGCATAGGTTCGCGATTTCGGTCATAATCCGGTAAGTTACTTTTGAAGCCAAATAATCGATTAATTTTTGGCGTTTCCTGGACTCGATAGTCTCAAGCGAGTTTATTTTTTGAAACTCCAAAATCTCCTCAATAAATTCAAGCGGTTTTCCAA
>JBJKPO010000484.1:0-3699 GCA_046706235.1 Bacillota bacterium
CATTGTACCGTGATGTCCTTTTCGGGACGATCCCGGTTAATAATGGTTAGAAAATCGATAACTCCGGTAAAAATCAAGGCGAAAATCAGCAACATCGCAATAATCTTAGTGAAAATAAATCGGGAATTTTTCAAACGGTAGATAGTGACCGCTGCGATAATATTTACCAACATTACTGTAATCATTACATACTTATGATTGACCGCCAAGTCAGGGGTTAACTGAACCGTGGTGGCCAGAACCAAAGGGGTTAAAAAGGCCAGTACCAGCCAGCGGCTGCCACGGGGCGCCAGTAACAACCCGGCCAAGATTACCAGAGGCAAAACACCCAATAATTCCATATAATAATTGATTATTGGGCCTATACCAGTACTACCGGCCAGAAATCCAACGGTTATATGGGGCTGGACCGCCGCTCCCCCGGGACCGATAAAAAACTGTGATTGAAGAGAGGCCAGGATTGCCGTGGGAATTGCAATTAATAAATATTCCAACCGGTGTTTGGAAAAAACGGCCAATACAACCAGAATAGGCAAGGCCGCGATTAAGACCGCTCCGTTCCAGAACGCAATCGCCCCGAGGAGGGCCCCAATCAACACCGGACGAAGGAAATTCTCCGGCATCCAGGCATCCCCTTTGATTAAAAACTCATTGATCCAGCGTTGCCAACGGCTTGGCGGAGCCTTGGGCGTTTGAGCTTCCGTTACAACTTCATCAACAACTTCCGTAACTTCCGTAATCGTAACCTCGGGAGCAATAACTTCGGCAGCCGCAACTTCTGCAACCGCAACTTCTGCAACCGTAATGTCCTCCCGGCTCGCCTTCAGCGCGGCCAGCATCTTGTGAAACAGCGGGTATAATAGAATTAAGATCAATGTTAATATACCTAACGAAAAAGCAAAGTGACGCTGATTTAAGTATACGTTTTGGTTCCACAATCCCCAGTCTTCGTGAAGGGTCCTCCCGATAAAGTCGGAATTATTCAATATTCGTGGCAGCCAATTATTTACCGGAATGTTTGCCAGGTAAGTAACAAACGCCCAGGAACTTCGGAAGAAAAACAGAATGCCGGTGAAAACCCCCACCCATTTTACTCCCATCAATAATACCGCCAATGAATATAGCAGCATTAAAAAGACCACCAACGACAAGATGCTCGGCAGGTTAAAGGCCCAATCCAGCGGCAATCCCAAAAACTCCAAATTGCCCGTTAAAAATTGAAATAAAAAGTGATACCGGGCGTGACCGTCGGCAAAATGCGGATACTCGGTCGGAAAATTGGAACCGAGGGAAAATGAACGGATTACGGCCAGGTGCGGCCCGAAATCGCTAAATACCGAAAGGCCGATATGAATTGTATTATCGTGAATATTAAAAACGTAAAACATCAAGAAACTGATCACAATTAAAAAAAGTAAGATATAAATCAATTCCAGCCGGTTATTTTTCAAAAAAGTTTTCACCCGGGAAAATCCCGCGTTTTTCAAGTTCAACAAAAAATTACGATGAATGCTCCGCTTAGTAAAAATTTCCAATCCAATTATCGCAATAAACAGAAATAAAGATATCTCATTCCCATAAATCAAGGGTTTAGCGGCGCCGCGGAATAAATATGCTCCAAAATAGGTAATCCACGTCAGTATCAACGTACCGGCTAAAAACGAGGCCGGGAAAACAACCATCCAATTGGCTAGTGGAGCGGGTTTTCCGGTTAAACTCCCGGTGGTGGTGACTTTGAATAATTGCGGCAACAGCCGCTTTAATATAATAAAACCGCCCCACCATGCCACAATCAAATATAGTAAAGCTAACATTTTGATTCCTCTCCCTTGTACTCCATTTTTTCAGCCACGATATAACGGGGCCGGTATTTTACCTCTTCAAAAATTTTCGCGATATACATTCCGATGACTCCCAGGCTAATCATTAAAATGCTGCCGATAATTAATAATAAAATAATTACGGTAGTAAAACCGCTTAATGCAATTCCCTTGAAATACATATATAAAGTTTCAAATATCAAGGGGATTGCTCCCACTAAAAATACAATCCCCAAAAAAGTCACGATTTGCAATGGAATGGATGAGAATGAAGTGATTGCGGTTATCGCCAGTTTAAACAACCGTAGTTTCGACCATTTGGTGCCGCCCTCGCGCCGCTCGGCCACTTCAAAAAAAACGGTGGTCCGTTGAAAACCGACCCAGGCAGCCATACCTCTAAAAAAAGTGCTCCTTTCGGGCATTTGCCGCCAGGCCGCCACCACTTTGGCATCCATTAATTTGAAATCGGAGGCGTTATGTAGATTAAAACCGGACAATCTCTCCAAAATATCATAAAATAACCGTGCAAACAGACGGTTCGACAATTTTTCCCTTCCCCGGGAGGACTTGACTCCATCAACTATTTCATAACCGTTTTTCCAAAGCCGGACCATTTCCGGAATGACTTCCGGCGGATGCTGCAGGTCGGCGTCCATAATGATGACGGCATCTCCGCAAACCACTTCCAATCCGGCGCATAAGGCCGACTCTTTTCCAAAATTGCGGCTAAAACGGATGGCCTGACCCGGGTAATTAACGATCAGTTCCTTCAAGGCAGCCCAGGAATTATCTTTTGACCCGTCATCAATTAAAATAAACTCGTGCGGTATTGCGTTTTTTTGTAATATATCATTGATTACCCCAATATTTCCACGAATTTGTTTCTCTTCGTTATAAACCGGAATTACGATGGAAATCAAATCATCACGCCTCATTTCTCTCTCCGGAATCCGTAACAAAAATAAATTTCTTGTAGATGATGAAGGTCCAGGAAACAATAGCCCCCATAACCAATACTTTCGATAAGTAATAATTGACGCCAAGCATATCGGATAATAATTTCAGTAAAAGAGTCGACATAGTGACGTTAAATAGAAAAATTAGACAATATCTGGGTAATTGCCGGCTTAATTTCAACCGGGATTGAAACGACCAATACCGGTTCAATAGAAAATTGTAACAAAAAACAATGGCTTGGGCAATGAAGCTTGAATATAAATACTGGACTTTGATAAAATGCAAGAAAATAAAATAAAGTAAATACTCTAAACCAAAAGAAGTAAAACCGATGATTAAATATTTTTTAAAGTGTTCAATGGAGTTTTCATGTAAGAATTCGCCAAAAAAAGGATGCCGTTTCAAATAATCGGTGGTCATCTTTAAAATCGTCATTACGTACCTCATTTTATTGTTAAAGTTTATTATCTATATTTTACATGGAACTCAATCGATAGTCAAAAGTTTCTTAAATATCCAGTAAGTCAAATACTTTTAGCTGCGACTCCTTACCCGTTCTTGCATTTCTTCCTTCGAAATATTTTTTAACTCCCGGACCACATACAACGGTCTCCCTTTGGCCTCATCATAAATTCGCCCGATATACTGGCCGATAATTCCCAGTATCATTAAGACAATTCCGTTGAAAAACAAATTAACGGCTAACAGCGAGGACCATCCGGGCACGGTATTGACGGTAAACAATTTTTCATATAAAACAATCAATAAAAATATAAAACTAACCGACGCCAGTAAAAATCCAAGCGACGAAGCCAATTTCAAGGGTTTATATGAAAACGAGGCGACGGCGTCGAAGGCTAATTTCAGCATTTTCTTTAACGGGTATTTGGTTTCTCCGGCAAACCGCTTATCACGGCTGTAT
>JBJKPO010000485.1:0-1614 GCA_046706235.1 Bacillota bacterium
ATAATGGACATAGGGAACAGCGGCGTCATGGCCGGTCTCACTGCCGGTAACCAGCTTCATGTCCCGCGAAACATATTCCAATAGTTTCATTTTCCAAGTTCGGCTTTGACTACGGGTCATCGGATGATCGGGGCTGTAACATTCCCGCCAGGGGGAAGCGGTGGTGGTATCGATAAACCTGGCCCGGTAAGGGTGAGTTTTTAGCTCTTCCGGAATTCTCCGGGCGGCATATTGCAATGCCAAACTATCGCATAAAACTCCGCAAGGATAACGTTTATTGTCTAGCGATTCGATCTCCCAGCCTTTTTCCCATTGTCCGGCGGCATCCAGGATGATATCCCCCGGCCAGGCTTTTACCAGCCAATTGGAATCAACATAACGAAGCGACGGAAAAAGTTTCGGGTTCATAACGTCTTGATAAATATCGTACCGGCCGGTTAGTACCTGTAGTTTATTCATTTTCGTGATAATTTCCGGCGATGCGGCGTTGCTCCATAAAATCTTGTCAATCCCGGCCGATTTCATATCTTTTACAATCGATAACGGATCTTGATCCCAGCACCAAATATCAGCCGCTCCGATTAGTAAATCGATGTTGGGATTTTCAAGCCGTTTTTGGGCAAGAGTTTTAAAAGTTCCTTGTTCCCGGACATAAGCGCGGTATTTTTTACACATGGCCACAAAGCCGCCTTGGTCAAAAAATAAGTATTTAATACGGCGCGGGTAACCGAATTGGCCTTGCTGGGCTTCCCAGACAGGGGTAATACAGAGTTTTTTGTCATAACGATTGATTTGAATCGAGGCGTCATCAGGGGTTTCAATGATCGCCATTTGCCCCCGATCATCGTCGGTCACTCCCCAAAAACTCATGCAGATTCCATGTCCGCCATAGGCAATAAGGCGCATTGGTTGAATGGACATATCGTCTACCGGATAGGAGATTCCTTCGTTCATCGGTACAACGAGATAAGTACCGGAAGCGGAGACAAAAGGATGAGGAAAAGTGATACTTTTGGTCATACTTCCATTCCCGGTTAGAGTTAATGTAAATTCAGGCAGTTTTGGATCGAGAACCAGACGGGCATTCATGGTTAAATCCAAGGTAATACTGCATAAATCCATGGAAATGCTTCCTTTACCGGATTTGGCATCCGTTAACATCAAATCGTTGGTGAGATTGGCTTGTTGCCAAATCATACCGGTACTCTTATCCAAGACTGATTAGGTATTAGTTTGACTATTGAGGGTTACTTTCAGAATTTGGTTGGCAATGGATAATGAAGCAGGCAACTGACAGGTTAATGTTGAAGCTTTCTTTTTAATGAGTTGAAAATCGTCAATCCAAACGATTGCGGGTCCCTCACCGGTCCACCGCGGGATTATTTTGGTTATATTTTTGGGGGTGCGAAATTTAGTTTTAATAAACTGCCATTCGGTTGTTTTTTGCGGAGATACCGCCACATAGAACCAATCCGTAACATTATTGCCGTTATAGGCGATCACCCCCAAAGTTGCGGCGCCGTTTCCGCTGACTTTTACCCAGGAACTAAGTTCGAATATTCCGCCGGAATCACCCGGGATCTCCTCTACCGGAGTGAAACTCCAGTCTTGCGA
>JBJKPO010000486.1:0-4209 GCA_046706235.1 Bacillota bacterium
GTATAAGGTTTTACTTGAGGAGATTATACCAACTTATTACCAAAATCAGGATAAATGGGCGCAAATGATGCGGGCCAGCATTGAAATGTCCTGGAAACGGTTTTCCGCCGCCCGGATGGTGCGGGAATATTATGAACGGTTGTATAAGGATAAGTGAACAAACAATTTTTTAATAAATAACTAGGAAATTTTATAAAAAACCCTTAAAGGATACCAAAATATCTGCCGAATAATTACATGGTGGGGGACAAAAATTTATCTAACTTGATTTTCCGGGCCACCCCCAATAAAAAATTCAATTTTTCAAGGAGGCGTTTATTTTGACCAAGGCAGAACTTATCGATAAAGTAGCGGATAAAACCAAACTCACCAAAAAAGATTCCGCCAAAGTTATCGATGCGATGATCGGCGCGATCAGCAGCGCATTAGCGAAGGGTAATATTGTTCAATTAGTTGGGTTCGGTAGTTTTGATGTAAAAAAGAGAGAGGCTCGCAAGGGGCGTAATCCTCAAACCGGCGCCGAGATAAAGATCGCCGCCCGGAAAGTCCCGGTTTTCAGAGCGGGTAAAGCTTTAAAGGACGTAGTCGGTAAGAGATAACACCGGATAATTTAGTAAAAAAGAGCTGCCATCGGCAGCTTTTTTTAGTCACATATCAAATGTCCAAGGTCAAATGTCATTAAAACAAATAAACCAGTCAAATGTCCAATGTTAAAGGTCAAATGTCTTTAGAAACCTTAAAATGATATTTGACTTTGATTTGATTTTCGGCCTTCGACTTTTGACCTTCGACTATTTTTGTGAAAGAGGAAATGGAACCGGAAATGTCGAACACAAAAACAATTAATTCTGTAAATGCGGAATGAGGGGGATAAAATCTTATGGGGTAAGCGATAAAAAAATACCGGAGGTGGTAGTTCGAAGATTGCCGCTTTATCTACGGTCTATTGAGAGATTAGATCCGGACGAACATGCGATCATCTCGTCGGAGATGCTGGCGAAAATGGTGGGGACATCCTCCGGACAGGTTCGCAAGGATTTATCCTATTTTGGGCTTTTTGGTAAACAGGGGGTAGGTTACCGGGTTGTTTTGTTGGAAGGAGAGCTCCGGCGGATTTTAAAATTGGACCGGGAAATTCCGATCGGGTTAATTGGCGCCGGGAATTTAGGGGCAGCTTTGGTCCGGTATCACCAGAAGAACCGAATTCATCAACCACTTGAAATCGTTGCTTTATTTGATATTGATGAGAGAAAAATCGGCCGGAAAATCGCTGATGTGGAGATATATTCAATCGACCGGCTTGCGGTTAAAATCAGAGAGTTACTGATTAAGGTCATGATTTTGGCGTTTCCAGCGGTAAATGTTCAGCAAATTGTGGATATTTGTATCGAAAATGGAGTGAAATCTTTTCTAAATTTTATCCAGATACCCATTAAAACGCCACCGGGTATTAAGGTACAGACCGCTGATGTAACTTTGGAGTTGCAGAGTTTGGCATACTATACATAAATATATGGAGGTTTTTATGGTTCAACTGGAAGGTACCGTCGACCGGATTACTTTTTATAACGAAGACAATTTTTATACCATTGCCAAATTAAAACTGAAAAACAGCCGGATCGCGACCATCGTCGGTAATTTACCCCCTCTGTATATCGGCGAGGAATTGATGGTTAGAGGCGATTGGGTCCAACATAAAGAATACGGCGAGCAGCTCCAGATTGAAGAATGGCAGAGTAAAGCTCCCCAGAGTATTATCGGAATCGAGCGTTTTTTAGGCAGTGGACTGTTAAAAGGGATCGGACCGGCCACCGCTCAAAAAATCGTGCGCCATTTCGGGATTGAATCACTGAATGTCATTGAAAATACTCCGGAACAACTGTTGCAGATTCCAGGTTTCAGTATGGTCAAAATCAACCGGATTGCCGATAGTTTGAAAGAACATGGTGAAATTCAACGGATTATGGTTTTTTTGCAGGGAGTAGGGGTTAGCCCGGGTTACGCTTTAAAAATTTACCGTACTTATAAAAATGAAGCCATTAAAATTGTCAAGGAAAACCCATACCGGTTGGCTGATGATGTCTTTGGAATCGGTTTTAAAATCGCCGATCAAATCGCTAAAAAAATGGGTGTCGGCAATGACTCACCTTACCGGATCCGGGCCGGAATCAGGTATTGGTTAAATGAAAATAGTAATGAAGGTCATATTTTCGCGCGGGAAAAAGATTTTTTGGCCAAAGCCGGCAAGGAACTGGAAGTAAATGAACTGCAACTGACCGCCGAAATGGAAGATTTGCGGTTTAAGAAGGAGATATTTCAGGAATTCCTGGATGATAATGAGAAAATTATTTACCTGGCGCCATTTTATTATAGTGAACTGGGGGCCGCCGCCCGTATCAATGATTTACTGCAAATAGTTCCCAAAGATGTCAAAATTGATCCGGTTAAAGCTTTAGAGAAGTTTGCCCGTGAAAATCAGATAACTTTAGCGGATAAACAACGCGAAGCTGTATTGAAATCTTTGCAACATGGTTTTTTGGTAATTACCGGAGGACCCGGAACCGGGAAAACTACAATCGTGAAAGCGATTTTATCCTTGTTCAAAACGGCCGGCAGCCGGGTAATGCTGGCGGCGCCAACCGGAAGGGCGGCCAAACGTTTAGCGGAAACCACCGGGGAAGACGCTAAAACAATCCACCGGTTGCTTGGTTATGGAAATGAGGAATTTAACGGAAACCGGTTTCAGTTTAACGAAGATGAACCGTTAGTGACCGATGTCCTAATCGTTGATGAATTTTCAATGGTCGATTTGATTTTATTTTATAATTTATTAAAAGCGATCACTCCCGGTACCAGATTGAATGTGGTGGGCGATGTCGATCAACTGCCCTCGGTCGGGCCTGGTTCAGTTCTCCGGGACTTGATTGGGTCGGCTAAAATTCCCACGGTTCGGTTGAATGTTATTTTCCGTCAGGCCCAGGAAAGCTTAATTATTGCCAATGCCCACCGGATCAATGAGGGAGTCTTCCCGTTATTGTCGAAAAGCCGGGACTTCTTTTTTATCGAGGAATCGGACCCGGAGCAAATCGTGAAAACAATCCCGGAACTAGTGAAAACCAGGATTCCCAAATATTTAAATTGCGATTCGGTGGAGGATATTCAGGTTTTAACACCAATGCGCCGGACAATTACCGGGGTTGAAAATTTAAATCTCTGCCTGCAGGAGGCGCTAAATTCACCCGAAACCGGAAAAATTGAGTTAAAAGTGGGATTAACAACTTTTCGCTTGGGTGATAAAGTGATGCAGTTGAAAAATGACTATCAGAGATCGGTATTTAACGGCGATATCGGGCTAATCAGGAGCATCGATGCGGAGGAACGCCGGATTGAAGTAGCTTTTCCCGAAGTGGGAGGAGAACATCAGGTCCGGTACGATTCCGAGGATTTGGATCAACTGGTTTTAGCTTACGTTATTTCGGTTCACAAGAGCCAGGGAAATGAGTATCCGGTCGTGATTATGCCGGTCACTACACAACATTTTTTGATGTTGCAACGGAATTTATTATATACCGCGGTAACCAGGGCCAAGAAAATGGCGGTACTGATTGGAACTAAAAAAGCGGTGGCTATCGCCGTGAAAAATAACAAGATCGAGGAACGGAATTCACTGCTGAAGGAACGGTTGGTTAAAATCTTGGGAGATAGGAGTTATTAGTTGACAGTTAAAAGCATTAGATAGTTTTTAGTCTGTATGATATTGCGTTGGTTTTTGACTATGGATTGTTAATTTTTTATTTATTAATATGATTACGATCCATGACTATTGAATTCGAAGAGGGCGTCTTAGCGAGAAGGATGCCCTTTTAAATTTGTTAATTTTTCTGTATCAGATTTATGTTTAACAAATTTTAAGAAAATCGAACTATCATTTTTACATAAATACGGTAAAGTAATTTTACCGGATGATAACCGGTATTAAGATAAAAACCGGAAAGCGATGTGAAAAGCTTGCTTTCTCCCCGATACTTTTTTTACCTGGCGTCCGGGCCGCAGGTCCCAAACCGGATCGATGCCAGTGCCAATCCGAGAGTCGATGCTTATTTGTTGCATCAATGGAGCTATCGTGAAATGTTTATAGTGCAACCGCCGCAACCGATCTGGATTGCCGATCAAGTAATTCCGAAGCTGAAATCAATGGCCGCGCTCACC
>JBJKPO010000487.1:0-3272 GCA_046706235.1 Bacillota bacterium
AACCTGAATCCGGCAAGTAACTTAAAAATCTTTCTAAATAGAGACTTGCCGGATTCAGTAGATAAACCCGATCCGGCAAATTTTCTTTGTATTTCAAGAAAATTTAGATGTACTTGCCGGATCGAGGTTTAAGTTATTAACTGTGTTGTTCGTTTTAACCTTTACTATTTTTATAAATCCTTTTTATAAATCCGGAACACTTTGTACAGTTGTCCCCCCGCACCCACGGCATCCTGGTTCATCTTGACGTTAAAATCGTGAATGGTGGAAAAATCGGCGTGGCGGTAACCCAGTTTCCGGGCGTAATTTATTCCTTCAATATATATGGCGGCCGAGACTCCCTTCTTTTGATATTCGGGGATGGTAAATAAAATGAAACTCCGGGTCCAGTCGATTTTTTTACGGCCCAGTAAAAACTGGAGCCAGCCGAAGGGCAGGAGACGGCCGTTCATTTTTTGCAACACCCGGTTATAATCGGGGAAAGTAACCCCGACCCCGATCGGTTTATTTTCCTTATTCCAGGCGAACAATACCAGGCCCGGATCAATCAACGGCTTTAACTTAAGGACTTCGGCCCGGACTTCCTCCTCGGTTGGCGGCACCATATCCGGCCAGTCATTCGGCCAGGAGGTTACGGCAACCTGTACCAAGGCCTCGACTTGTTCGTTAAAACGCTTCATGTCCAAGGGTTCAATCCGGTAACCGTAGCGTTTTTTGGCGTACTCGACCGCTTTGGCGGATTGGTCGGGGACCCGGGAATTGACAATATCGATATAATAAGCGTTACGGTCGAATTGCTTGGCGAAACCGTACCGCTCCAAAAATTCCTGATAATAAGGAGGATTATAAGAGTTCATCAGGGCCGGCGGCGAGTCGAATCCTTTAATCAACAAACCGCGGTAGTCATCGCCGTTAGTCGGCGATTGGGGTCCGTTGATAAACTCCGCCCCGTGTTCTTTCGCCCAGGAACATGCCGCGTCCAACAAGGCTTGAGCGACCTGATAATCCCGGACGCTTTCGAATAAAGTAAAGTAACTGCTTTTATACCCTTTGCAGTGGTTAAGGTGATTGTCGATACCGGTGCCGATCCGGCCAACCACCTTGCCATCCCGACAGGCCAGAAAGTATTGATAGGGCCCCAAACCGAGCAAGGCATTTTTTTTGGGATTGAAGACCGCTTTCATATCCGACAACAAAGGTGCAACCCAATTAGGATCATCCCGATACATGGTCCATTGAAATTTGATAAATCGTTTCCGGTCGGCCAAAGACTGAACCGGCTTTATTTCGATATTCCCCATTCTCATTTCTCCTTCGATCAAAATAAATTGAATTTCCCGGAGTTGTTTGTGAACATGATAATTTGAGCCGCAAAACAAATAATAATTCGCCTTATTTTTTTAAAATCCTGCTGATAATTGTTTCCAGGTTGTTTAAGCCACGGCCCGATCCCGAAGCGACTTTTTCCGGTTTCGTAAAAAGCGTTCCCGGATTTTATCCACCAGGTAATAGACAACCGGGACCACTAAGAGAGTCATTACCATGGAAACCGTTAATCCGCCGATCAAGGCCCATGCCAAACCGCGTTTTAATTCGGCGCCGATCGCATTGGAAAGCGCCACCGGAAGCATACCGAGGATCATGGTCAAGGTGGTCATTAAAATCGGCCGTAAACGTTCTTTGCCGGCTTCAACCAATGCCGAATGGATGTCGGCCCCGTTTTCACGGAATTTATTAATAAAGTCCACCAGTAAAATCGCGTTTTTAGTAACCAAACCGAGCTGCATGATGATTCCCAGAATGGTCAGGATACTCATGGAGTTCATGGTCAGGGCCATAGCCAGCAAGGAACCGGCAATCCCCAAAGGGATTGAAAATAAGACAATAAAAGGATAAATAAACGAGTTATATAAGGCGGCCATTACCATATAGATGAAGAAGATGGCTCCCAATAAGGCAATAAACAAACTGAAAAACGATTCCATCATGTTTCGCATGTTCCCGTAATAACCATACTCAATACCGGGGGCGAACTTGACATGCGATAAATTTTTCATAATATCCATACTAATAGTACCGGCGCTGCGGCCGATGGCCTGGGAAGAGACAACGATCCCATAACGCCGGTTCTCGCGCCGCAGACTGGTGGGACCGTTGGTTTGAGTGATTTTGGCAAATTCCTGCAGTTCAATTTGTTGCCCCTGGTTATTCATGAAGGTAAAAGTGGCGAGATTGGCGGTCTTGGACCGATCGGCCGGATCCAGGGCGATATTGATATCATAATCGTTGCCGTCGCTATCCCGGAATTTGGAGGTGTTATCACCGGTTAAAGCATAGCGGAGCGCCGTTCCGACATCCGCCACGGTCAACCCCAGGGAGGCCATCTTGTCGCGATCAATTTCAACCCGCAACTCCGGTTTGCCCAATTCCGAGGAAAGTTGAACATCGCCGGTCCCGGGTATTTTCTCGGCGATGGATTTAATGGCCGAAGCGGCTTGATATACTTCGTCCCAGGTATTGCCGGATACCACCAATTGGACCGCGGATGAACCTCCTCCCCCAAAAATACCGGAGGCAACGATTCTTGATTTGAAACCGGCCATTAGCCGCAAATCTTTTTTTAGATGAGCGACTACCTGATCGGTGGAAACATTTCGGTTACTTTTGGGTACTAATTCCCCATTGATGGAAACGATGTTGCTTGAACCCTGGCCGGTGAACCCTTGGCTGGATGATCCCACGGTTACAATGGTGCGAGCGATTACCGGATAGCGGGCCAACAAATTTTCCACCTGTAAAGCCGCCTGGTTGGAATCCTCCAGTCTTGATCCGGCGGGAAGTTCCAGGGTTATTGAAAACTGGCCGCGGTCTCCACCAGGTATGAAATCCATACCGATAAAACCCGTGCCTACTAAAGCGATGCCTCCCACAAATATAATCAAAGCGGTTAACAACACAATAAATTTATGACGCAACCCCCATTTCAGCAAAATAAGATACTCACGGCTAAGGCGCTGATATCCCTTCTCGAACCAGATTCCCATTCGTCCCATAAAGGTGTTTTTAGTCAAAGGTTCCAGCCGGGCAAATCGCGAAGCGAGCAAGGGGGTTGCCGTGAACGATACCAACAAACTCATTAAGGTCGAGGTAACTATGACCAGAGCAAACGGCCGCATCATGCCGCTGATAATTCCGCTCACCAAAGCTAGCGGTACAAAAACCACCACGTCCACCAACGTAATGGACAGGGCGGTAAAACCGATTTCATTCCG
>JBJKPO010000488.1:0-2241 GCA_046706235.1 Bacillota bacterium
GGCGTATAGCAAGAAATCCCTTATTACATCTTCCTTTGGTGCACCGTTAGAAAAAGGATAAACACAATTTCGTATTAATCCATCACTTAAGAAACGAACATAATCAAATTGAATTTCAGAAAAACCCATACTTACGGCTTCTTTGGCAATATCCAGGTTGTATTTCCAAACTTGACGGTTATTAGGATCAACCCAGGTCATACCTTTCCGGTCGTGCCATAACCCCCCGTTTTTGTCCAGTACCGCAATCTCGGGCCGCTTCTTCGCCAATAAAGGATCTTTAAAGACGACAATCCGGCCAATGGAATATATTTTTTCCTGCTTTAATCTTGCCAATAACTCTTTTAAACCGGGGATTCGTTTTGAGCCGGCTCCGATTTCCAGGGCAAGCTGATTTTGACTGGGAAAGCTGATGATACCCGTATCATCTTTAATATCGATTACCAGTGTATTCATGTTGGCCTGTTTGATAAAGTTGATGATTGAGTCGATTCGCTTGGTACCCGCAACCCAAGCAGTGCAATAAGCGCCGTATACCGGGATTGGAATTGAAACACGCCCATATCTCAAAGGAGATTGGCCGGACGCTTGAGTGGCGAATTGTCTCGTTTGTTCTGGAATTTGGGCAATTGGAGGGGGTTCGATAGTTTTATTCAAAGAAAATACAGTTACGGCAGGGATCGGAAACATTAAAAATCCAGTGCCGATTACAACAAACATCAAAGTTAATGATAATACAATTAGTAATCGAGTTAGTATTTTATTCATGAATGGCAATGCTCCTTGATGAATTAATCAAGATAAATATATGCGGAGAAATGTTTTTAGACGCTATTTATTTTCTTTTCGATGTATTTTTTGGTATTCCTTTTGGAATATGGGGGAAAAAAAGATATTGCCGTATGTTTTATAGCAATTCAGCTGGAGAGGGGGATATTTTTTTTACAACTGACTATACTAAATTTATTATTTGGTGAAGGAAGTGGTTGCCTTTGAAAATAAAAATATTATTGATGATTTTGGTTATTATTTTGGTGAGTTTTATTTTTGACAATAAGAGAATTCATGCGGATTGGACTTATACGACTCGCCGGGGCGATACCCTGTTTAATATAGCGAAACGAACCGGGATTACAGTATCGTCAATTAAAGCCAGGAATGGTCTGGGCATTAATCATTTACGAATCGGGCAACGGTTAACAATACCGACCGGTAGAAGCAGCAGCGCGGCGCCCATCATAAGAACCTCCGGTGATGGGGTTTTGTTGGCAAGATTAATATTTGCCGAGGCAGGGAATGAGCCATATGTAGGGAAAGTTGCGGTTGGAGGAGTGGTTTTAAACCGGGTTCAAAATTCCAAATTTCCAAAGACGGTTGCGGGTGTAATTTATCAGCCGCATGCTTTCGAATCGGTAAGTAATGGAATTATCAACCGTACTCCAAGTGGCGAGTCCCAGAAAGCAGCCTGGGATGCCATACGAGGATGGGATCCTTCAGGCGGCGCCCTTTATTTTTTTAATCCATCAAAACCGGTAAGTCCCTGGATATGGGCACGCCGAATTATAAACAAAATAGGGAGACACGTGTTCGCTATCTAAAAAGGTTGTGAAAACCCTGATTCAAGCAGTATACAACGATTTCTTAAAAAATTGTATTCATAATCCATAAAAATAGGTTTATCGCATTCTACTTACGAACCATACGGAACGCTCGAAGAATATTGACGGAAGAAGGGTAATAATGAGAATATTAGTTTGGATTCTACGATTTTTAATTCCGTTCATCGTTTTATATACCATTGGTTATTTGGTTCCCGGATTTAGCGCCCTGACTATTTTATGGATTTTAGTATTAGCGGCGTTGATTACTATTGGTGAATGGCTGGTAATAAGGGTTTTTAAAGAAAGACTCAATAGTGCCGGGGGGTTGATCATTAATTTTCTACTGGCGACATTAGTTATTTTCACCGTGACCTTAGTCATCGAAGGCGGAAATGTTCCATTGGGCGGGGCATTGATGGCGGCGGTAATAATTGCCGGACTTGATCTGATTTTGATCAAACCGGAAATTATGAATCGCAGATAGTCTATTTTAAGACCCTACTGGAAGGAGAAGACTTGATGAAAAATATAACTAATTTGATATTGAAAACAATAATAATTCTAGCGGTTTTATTTATTTTAATTCCGGTTTTCGGTAGAAGCACCTGGAGCCAAACAATCATTACCGGTTTAGTGCTGG
>JBJKPO010000489.1:0-12338 GCA_046706235.1 Bacillota bacterium
CTCAGTATTCAACCCCATATCGCCCACCTGAATGTACTCCACCCATTTGATAAATTCAAGCGGAAGCCTCTCTTTGATTTGTTGTAATTCGACAATAATCACCGGAACTTTGGTAATCGGATCGTGCAACCGGTTTCCGGTATCCAGCAAGGCGTTTAGTTTCATCATTTGCCCCCCCCAGCTTATTTGAATCGGATACAGGCAAACTTGTTCCCAAAACTTACGGTGCACGATCCCCCAGCCCAATTCCCCCATAATTAATATTAAACTCAAGTGCATCAAAAAACGCCACCACCAAGTGACCGGCCAATGAAAAAACCGTTGGTTGATAATATCGAAACCCCAGTGAAATCCCGCCAATAAAAACGATAGTAAATATATATAACCCAATATCCTAAAATAATTTTTGATCTGTAACGGGTTAAAAGTCAATCCCGCCATCAAGATCGGGACAACCAATATAAAAATCACCGGCGTTAAAACCCAGGAAAAAAGTAGACCACTCGATCCCAGGTTGATTAATACTAAAAATTGAAAGATTCCGCCAATCGCCCCGCCTAAAATAAACCGGTGCCATTTTGCCTTGGACCCGCTAATCTGAGCCGCCATCCATAATAGAATCGCATCCTGAATCCAGCTAATGATGCCCCCGGCTAACGGTTGATCCAGATAAATCTTAATCTCTTGCAAAGTCAGTTCACCATCCTTCTAAATTAATACCAAACTTCGGTTTTATTCCTCTGTAAAACCAAAAAATTTACTACTGGAAAAAATGGGGTTTCGCTTTACTGTTTCGTTTTTTAACTGAAACCCTAAGAATGTGGCTTTTTTTTTCACTTTTTACCGAAATCACCCCCAAAACCGGAAAAGCGCCCGGGGTTCTCCAACTTAGAGAGTTTCCCCGAACGCTTCGCGTTCCTTTTTAAAGTAATATAAAAACTCAACTCATCATTTACTCTTGCGTAAAAAAGCAGGAATTTCGAGATCCTCACTGATAAACGGCTTGATTTCCAACTCGTCCATTCCAATCCGTTTGGAGGAACGGCGCTGCTCAAAACCGGTGGCGATAACCGTTACCCTGATTTCCTCCCCCAGCGCCTCATCGATTACAGCGCCAAAGATGATGTTAGCGTCCGGATCGGCCGCTTTCGTTATAATTGCCGCGGCATCGTTAACCTCGTGCAAGCTAAGATTATCACTACCGGTTATATTTAATAAAACCCCTTTAGCGCCTTCAATGGTCGTATCAAGTAAGGGACTTTCAATAGCGGCTTTTGCGGCCAAGGCGGCCCGATTCTCTCCTTTGGCGGTACCAATTCCCATTAATGCCGATCCGGTTTGATCCATGATTGTTTTTACATCCGCGAAATCAACATTTATTAATCCGGTAATCGTTATCAAATCGGAAATTCCTTGTACTCCCTGACGCAAAACATCATCAGCCATTTGGAAAGCTTCAATCATGGTGGTGTTTTTATCGACGATTTGTAATAAACGTTCATTAGGTATGGTAATCAGCGTATCAACTTTCTCTTTTAAACTGGTAACACCTTTCTCGGCTTGCGCGAGCCTTATTTTTCCTTCGAATAAAAAAGGTTTCGTAATTACACCAACTGTTAACGCGCCAATCTCTTTCGCCATTTGAGCAATAATCGGGGCGGCCCCGGTCCCGGTGCCGCCGCCCATTCCGGCGGTCAAAAAAACCATATCGGCACCTTGAAGAATCCCTAATATTTCATCTTTACTTTCCAGCGCGGCCCTTTGCCCAATCTCAGGATTCGCTCCGGCACCCAGCCCTTTGGTCAACATATCGCCGATTCGCAATCGAATATCCGCGTTGGATTTGTTTAAAGCCTGGCCATCGGTATTAATTGCGATAAATTCAACTCCTTGAATTTTGGTTTCAATCATCCGGTTGACGGCATTTGTTCCGCCACCTCCGATACCAATGACTTTAATCGATGCAAATTGCTTATTAACCGCCTCAAACTCTAGCATCAAACAGTTCCTCCCATACCGCGTCCGAATCGCAACACCACACATAATGGAAATATCAAATCAAATTTCGGCTTTTTGTGAAAGATAATATTTCAGGCCAATTTGCATCCGATAATATTTTGTTTAAAAGCAAATTAGCGTAAAAAAGTAAACTTATTGAGAATAAGTATATAAAGTTCTGCAAAGAAGCTGGATAACCCTGCCGAAATTAAAAAAAATTTCACCTGAAGCATGGTTGTTTTTAAGTTTAATGATGAACGATATTTTTGATCGTAGTAGGGAACGATACCGCCCGGAGGTCGATTTTGGATAATTCATCCGGTTCGGTATGAGAGAGAATGGACCGTAAATTTTTAGAAATTTTCTCTTCAAGCTGATCGGCATTTCCCAGTTCTACTTTTAAAGTGTGATGAGCATTGGGCAGATCGATATACAGTAAATAATTTTTAACATCAATTTCCCCGAGCATAATCCGTAAATTTCCACCGGCAAGTTGCAGTATTTCCAGAGCAATTTTAAATTGAGGATCTTTAATTGTATCGCCGATCTGAAGCCGGTTCAACTCGATACCGGTTACTACCGGAAGTTTTATCGGTTCATTCTCATCTTTAATACCCATAACTACCGTATCTTCACCGATAATTAACAAGTTGCCCAGGTACAACAACAAACATAAAGGACGCCTTTCCCGGATCCGGATTACAACCCGGTTGGGAAGTTGATAATAGGTTTGAACCGAATATATTTTGGGGTTCCGTAAAATCATTTTCCGGAGTTCGCGGTAATTAATCTGAAATATATTTTGATCCAGACTTAAGTTGGTATTTCGAAGAATATCTTCGGTGGAAAGCGTTTGATTACCTTGAATCAAAACCTTATTCACCCCAAAAAACTCAGAGTTTAAGAAAATTAATCCTATCAAGAAAATAAATACAACCAAAAAAAGAGATTCAAAGTTTGGCGCTGCTTGATATTTATCTTTCGCAATTCGATTCGACTGGTTCATTAGCCCCTTACCCGTCCATTCCGCGTGCTTTAAAAGCGCGAGCTTTTATTGGAAAATAATTTTTCAATGTTCGACAGGAATCCTTGTTGGTTCCGGCTTTGTCCGGGTTAGGTTCCTTTTGAAAGCAAATTAGTATAAAAAACCGCACCAAATAGCGCGGTTTTAACTTCTTTTATATATTCCGAGCACCAATTGAATTTCTCCCCGTCCGATTTCAAGCCGGCGGGCAATTTCCTCAATAGTGGTTCCCTGCCGCCATAAATTGATAATTTGCCGGTGTTTGGGATCATTGATTAATTCCTCATTCACCAATGCATCGGATTTTGCATCCTCTTTAAGAACACCTGGTAGTGGACCATCCGGTTGACGGTGGTTATCGGATGTTTCCGGTTTATTATGATTCGGCTCGATTTCGGATACAACCCTTTTGGGTCTATCCGGAGCGGTGTTTTGATTGAAATTCGCTTCCGGTAAATAATTCTCGTTAAAAATACCTTCCTGAATTTTTTCACTAAAGTCGCCGTCACCCAGTTTATCCAAAAAATCATCAACCGTAGGATAAACTAAACCGGGCGCTTGACTTTCGGAAGCGGGTTCATTATTAATTTGGGTCCCATCTTCAATGGAACCGGCTATCTCCTCGAATTCTTCAATAATTGCGGCTACTAAATCCTCTAATTCTTGAACTTCAACTTTTAAATGACGCAGGCTTTTTTCCACCAACCGCTTTTGGATATAATAAAGGATTGCGATCACGATAAAATTCATAATCAGAATTAACAGGATTTCGAAGGCATGCACCAAAGTTACCCTCCATATTATGCTTTAAAATCGATATGAAGCCCGCGTTTGGAATCGACCGCTTGAATGGAGTCGTTTTCTTCCTGTTCCGATTTTTGTTTTTTTTGAAACCGGCGATACCGTCGTTCCCGGTTTCGATGACCGTCGTGATCTTCATCCCGGATCCGGTTGCTATCCTCGGGTGCTTCTTTATTAGATACTTGTTCCTGTTTAAGCTCGGTTTGCCGGATAGTCTCCCTGGACATCTCTTGTTGATCGATAACCGGCCGTACTTGATCAATTTGTTGCATACGCTGTAAATCCATCGAACGAGGCATAATCGTTTGTAAATCCAATGGTTTTAACACTAAAAACCACCACCAATTTATCCCTATTAACGGTATGGTAAAATCTGAATTTCACCTTCATTATAGACCAGAGTGGCATACTTAATTTCATCCTGAATCATAATTGTAGTTCGACCCATCGTGACTCTGACTCCGGGATAGATTGTATCTTTAATTTTGATCCGCCCTTTTTCCTTGGAGCGGTTCTGAATCTCATCCGACAGTTCCTGTCTGCGAATCTCGGCCTCGGCAATTTGGGACTTCAATGCATAAGATGTTTTGACCAGGTTCTGAAGCATTTCCTTCCGGTCATCGGGAAGATTGGGAATTTTACTTAGGATTACAATCGCTTTTTCAGCTTTATCAAGACTATCCGTATTATTTTTAATCTGGCTTTCAAGTTCTTGGAGTTCCAGCTTGGTTTTCGGTCTAACTCCAACCTCTAATTCAGTGACGGTGCCTAATCTCGAACCAATCGTTTTAGCGGAAATCTCTTCGCCGGAACGAATAACGCCCCCAACCAATAAACCCTTCCCACCTTCCACAATTACCTTGGAATCGGCATTAATCTGACAGTACATAATTGATTCCCTGACCGTTAAATTTCCCTCACATACCACTGTAGCATGTTCAATATATTTCGCGGAAAAATCTCCCCCGCAAAAGATTTCGGATTTATCCATACCCGTTATTCCGCCCTGAATGAACAAATTACCGCTGGCCTTGACATTACCTGAATCAACATTACCGTAAATTGTTACATCACCTTCGGCCTCTACAATAAAACTATTTTCAACATTGCCATGAATGACGATATTTCCGGAAAAATTTATATTGCCGGTATCAAAGTTAACATCGCCCTTTAATTCGTAGACTTGGTGCACACTTATCCTGCTACCGACTAAAATTGGTTCTCCGCCCGCGGTTGCGACCAGAGTTAAACCGTCCTTGCTCCAGACGACATTTTTACCCAATTTCAAAGTTTTATCCTTGCCCGGGATTGCCGGTATTTCTCGTCCGCGGACATCAAATCCGTTTTCGCCGGAAGTCGCCGGAATTTTTTCGGCGATTACTTGTCCGGTCGAAACATTTTGAACAGTTTGAAGTTGCCGGTAATCAATCCGACCAAATTCATCCTCAATGGATGCTTTACGAAAAACGCCGCATTCAAACAACATCTTAATTTCGGCGTCTTTGCCGGACTCCGGCGGTTTCCCTTTAGCGACCAGAGTTGGCTTCGTCAGCTTATATTTAACGACATCGTCAATGACGTTATCAAAAATACCAAAAGTAACCCCTTCAAGCTGAAGCACTTTTAAGGCTTGCTCTTTGATTGGCCATTTGCCTTCTCCAATAGGCGGCTCGATCGCTAAAGTCGCCTCCATCGCATTCGCTGAAATCTGGACCTTACATCGTCCATCCCTATCCGGTATTACATTATTAGAGGTTATATCAGCCATATTTATACCTCCGCAATCGATTTACGCCACCGGTTAAGCCGGCCGCGTAACCTGAATATCGCCTTTGTATGTATTTGTGAAACACGGGATTCCGATATCTCCATAATTTCGCCGATTTCTTTTAAAGTCAAACCCTCATAATAGTACAAAGCAATCACCATCCTTTCCCGCTCCGGCAAACAATCAATGGCGGAAGCTAAAGTTGTTTTAATTTCATCCATTTCGACCTGATGGAGCGGATCTTCGCTTTCGTTATTCCGTACCAAATCAAGGACTCGTACCGTATCATCATCATTGGAATGAACCAACCACAACTCATCAAGGGAACTCAAAGTCGTGCAACTAACCTCGGATAAAAGTTGGTAAAACTCCTGGGTGCTGATATTCATTGCCTCACTAATCTCCTGGTCGGTCGCCGACCGGCCCAGACGATTTTCCAAATCGGCACAAGTCCGTTCGAGTTCCCTGGCTTTCTGTCTAACCGAACGAGGCACCCAGTCGTTACTTCGTAAACCATCTAAAATTGCCCCCCTGATTCGGGCAATCGCATAAGTTTCAAATTTAATGCCCCGGGAAGGGTCAAATTTTTCAATGGCGTCCATCAGGCCAAAAACACCGAAACTAACCAGATCGTCAAATTCGACATTGGATGGCAAGCCAATCGCCACCCTGCCTGCAACATATTTAACCAAAGGAGCATACCTTAGAATAATTGCTTCCCTGGTCGCCGGAGATTTTGACCCCAAGTAGGTCTGCCAAAGCATCTCCTCATTTTGTCCGGTTTTGTCGACCGACATATCTACCCTCCTGACTCGAGTAAACCTCGCACCCTCCGATGGTTCGTTTTCCATCCCTGACTCACGCGCGTTATCGGAATCATTTTTGCGTGTCTAGGTACTCTGAATCAATAAATTTTTAATGATATCCGGTACAAAAGGGCGAAGAGTAAAAAAACATTAAAATTACAAAATCAAATTTTCCGAAAGAGTTCTAACTATAACCTTACCGGTATCCAAATCGAAAATTACACTCTTTCCGGCACTACCTCCAACACTTTTAGCGGCAATATATAATTCCATTTTTTTACAAATACGTTCAACGGCAATAATATTTTGAAGTACGATACTGATTCGAGCAGCCGCGCTATTACTTTGAAACATTTGCGCGCCTCCGATAATTTTTACCACTAATCCGTTTTTTTCTCCCCCTAATTTGACAATTTCTTCAATTAATAACGGGATTGCGGTATCCGCAAATTTACCGGGGTTTGGTGTTCCATCCATAAACATCGAACTCGACGGCAACATAATATGAGCCATCCCACCGATTTTTTTCGGCGCATAATAGACGCATACTCCAATACACGATCCCAATCCCAGACTTACTATTTGTCCGGGAGCTTTCCTAACTTTTAATTCAGCCATTCCTACCGTAATTATTTCCTGTTGCATGCTTCCTTAACTTTAAGCGTATTTAAAACCAGTTCCAGTGAATCAGGATCGGGTATCAGAAAAAAATGACCGTTAATATTACGATGCATTAAACTAAATTGAGTTTCAATTAACAGCGCGTAATCACCGATTAAACCTAAATCCAAAAGGACCGTATTTAAAATGGCGCCCGCCATATCACAAGCAAAAGCTGGAACTGATGAAAAATAATCCAATGCGGTAAGGTTGTTCATGGCGTATAAATAAGCGCCGGTCATGATATTACCGATTTCTTTCAAAGCCGAAATCTCGTATTCGCCAAAGGTCTCAGGTGAAGAATGTTTGGCGCCGGCAACATTTTCAATCAAGGTCAAAGCTTCGGCTTGGGAAAACAGAAATACGATTTTCCCCGGAGCATCGCCAAAAACACGCATATAAATTCCCACCACCGGCTGTTCCGCTCCTCCTAAAATATCGCTGGCCTTTGTCAACGGTATAATCGAAACGGCCGGAACAGTCATTCGGATTCTCTCCCATAAAATTTGCGATAATGCGGTGGCGGCATGACCGGCACCGATATTTCCAACCTCTTTTAAGATATCGAGCTGGCCGGTATTTAGCTCTTCGAACTTGATCATTACTTAGCCTCCGTTTTCATTTTACTGAGTTCGGTAGACTCTTCTCCCGACAATGCTTTTTCCAGATCCAGCAAGATAATGAGACGATTATCGATTTTGGCGACCCCGCTTAAATAATACGAATCAACCCCCTTGGTAATCGCCGGAGCCTTTTCGATAAAAGATGAATTTATTCTGGTTACTTCCAAAACCGAATCGACCATCATTCCGATGCGATTTCCGCTTACATCGACGATAATTACCCGTGAATCATAACCGATCTCCCTGGCCGGTAAATTAAAGCGTTTTCGAAGATCGATTATTGGTATAATTTCACCACGAAGGTTGATAACACCTTCAACGAAGGCCGGCGCTTTTGGGACCCTCGTGATTCCTTGATCAAGCTTTTCAATTTCACTAACTTGTAAAATATCTACCCCAAACTCTTCTTCGCCCAGTTTAAAAATAACTAATTGCATCATTTCATCATGAAGGACATTATCTTTGTCTTTCATATGGATTTCCTCCTTTACCGCGAATACGAACGCACGTACGCACACGTACGTGACCTATGCTACCGACCTTATATCAAGTATTAACGCGACTCGGCCATCTCCAAGGATAGTACCCCCGGCAATCCCCTTAATTGTTCCCAAGTAACCACCCAGGGATTTAATAACAACGTCTCGTTGACTCTGCAGACTATCGACCACGCAACCAACCATCCGGTCGCCAACCCGTAAAACGATAATATCCAATTCATCAAGCTGGTTATTAATAGAACCCGGCGTATCCAAAAGATCCTGCAGGCGAACCAACGGCAGGACTTCTCCCCGGAACATGAAAACTTCCTGCTTATGTATTTTTTTAATCTCTTCACGATTTAAATTTAAAATTGCTTCAATGTAGCCCGAGGGAATTGCGTAAGTCTCTTTTCCCAATTGAATCATTAAAGTCTGAATAATTGCCAGGGTTAACGGTAGACGAATTGTAATTATCGATCCCTCGCCGAATTTGGAATCAATCGATACAATTCCTTTTAAGTCCTCGACCTTGGTTTTAACAACATCCATTCCGACTCCGCGTCCTGAAAGATCGGTAACCTGCTGGGCCGTGGAAAAACCGGGCAAGAAAGTGAACTCCAGGATTTTATCGTCCCGCATTTCAACCAAAGCCTCCGGGGTTGTTAAATTCAAAGCCAATGCCTTTTCTTTAACTTTTTTAACATCAAAACCCCGGCCATCATCGGATACGGTTATTACAACTCCGTTCCCTTCCTGATAGGCATTGAGAACCAATCTTCCCTGGGCTGGTTTATTATACTTCCGCCTTTCTTCCGGCGACTCGATTCCATGATCCAAAGCGTTTCGAATTATATGGACTAACGGATCGCCGATTTCATCAATTAACGTTCGATCCAGTTCGGTTTCGCCGCCATAAATCTCCATCTCAATTTCTTTGCCGAGTTCTTTGGCCAAATCCCGCACCAGACGCGGGAAACGGGTAAAGACGGTTTCCACCGGGACCATCCGGGTTTTTTGAACACTGTCCCGCAGGTCAATTGTTAACCGTCCGACCTGTTCAACTACCTCGTTTAATTCCTTGGAGGCGATGGTTCCCACCAGCGCTTCCAATTGCGAACGGCTGATAACCAGTTCGGATACGAGGTTCATCAAATCATCCAACTTCTTTATATCAACGCGAACCGTTTGGATAGTTGCTAATCTCTTGTCGAATTGCTCAGTCGGTTCCTGGACCCTTTTTTCAATCAGAAGTTGCTCTATTTTGGGTTCTTCAACCGTAACCTTGGCAACATCCGTAATGGAATTTATGTTATTGACAAATTCATCCGCGGGTTTTTGAGAGAGAATTCCGACTAGAAACTGAAGCTCGAAGTTCTCATCCTCC
Source organism: Bacillota bacterium (assembly GCA_046706235.1). GTDB lineage: Bacteria > Bacillota > UBA4882 > UBA8346 > UBA8346 > JAEZJQ01. The sequence goes on from JBJKPO010000489.1 coordinate 9,547, forward strand.
AAATCTTTTACAGTGGGAAAACTGCGAATGATCGTTCCCAGTTTTTCCATATCCCGCAACACCATAAAAACACGAGCCCCTTTTAACAGACAGTTTTCGACCAGGGTAACGCTAATATGATAAAATCTAAAACCATTATTTAATCCGGCCTGGATTTGATCTTTTTCAGTTTCCTGATAGCGAAGTTGCAAATTTTGTTTTCGTTCACCGGTGGGCTGAATAGTTTCGCCGGTTACATAGCGGCGTAAATCCTGAACCGCGCCGGTTATCTCAATATCTTCCTCGATTCCTTCCCCGATCTTGGTAGCTAAAACTTCAAGTAAATCAATTGCTTGAAACAGAGCATTAATGATCTCAGTGGTTACCGATATTTCCTTGCTTCTCAACTTACTTAAGACATCTTCCATTGCATGGGTTAAATTCGCCATTTTATTGAAGCCCATCGTTGCCGAAGCACCTTTTAACGTATGGGCGGCGCGGAAGATGCGATCTAAAATACTTGTATTTTCCGGGTTATGCTCTAATTCCAATATCGACTGGTTTAAAGTTAGGAGATGTTCCTGGCATTCATCCATGAATACACTAAGATATTGTGATATTTCCATATTTTCCACCGCCTATATATGGTTAAATTAGACCTTTTACTCTTAATTCCTGCTGCCGGTATATAAATTTAAGTATTTTCGATTGTTTGCCTGCCGAGATGTTAAAAAATTTCATACTAGCCCAATAAGTACCGGTAATTCCCGGTTCGTTTTTTTGAAGGATACCGGTTCGAATCACAACCGCATTAGTGAAAACATCCTCATCCAGTAAATGGATCACCAATTTAAATCTGGAATGCGGCGGATATTGCTCAGGCATTTCCAGCTTGATTCCACCGGCGCTGATATCTATCGAGTTTACCGTTAATGATGCCACCGGGGTATCTTCCCGGTAAAAATACAATAGATCAACCGGTATTTTAATATTTAAGCGAACATCCAAGCGGCGCTGCTGCCGGTTTACGGTTTGAGACAGCGTTATAGTTAAAATATCGTTTTCGTCACCTTTCAGGGAGATAACTACGGCTTCGTAATCGTACCGGGCGTCGTCCTTGGGAATTGAAACTTTAATAACCTGTCCTTCTTTAAATGGAAGAAATACGCCGCCCACTTTCGGAGTTACAACTATTAAATTATCGTTATTTACCGTAATTATCCGGCTAGTATATTCACCACGATAAAACCCGTCAAGGACTTCAATTTCCAGATAACCACCCGCCATGAACTCCATGTTTGCTATTCCACCAAGCGTAATTTACTAACCAAACGTTCAAAAAAACTCAAATTATTATCCGGTAAAACCACGCCTCCATTTAATAAATTACCGGCAATTTGATTAATTGACTGAGCGGCCAATGATTTAGGATGGCCAATAATAAAAGGTTGTTGCTCTTTAACGGCTTTTGATACAATCGGATCGAGCGGAATATATCCGATCTTGGCCAATTCAACTCCCAAAAATCTTTGGGACACCGTATTTAAGCGATCCATGCATTGATTTCCCTCATTTTCAGAACGAATCATATTTACAACCACCCAAATCGGCGTCTTCTTATCGGCGCCGGCAATTACCTTAATCACGCCATAAGCGTCGGTAATCGCAGTGGGTTCCGGAGTTGTAACGATAATCACTTCACCGGCGGCCATTACAAACTTAAAAACATTGCGTGAGAGACCCGCGCCGGTGTCTATTAACATTATATCGGTAGATTTCTCAATTTCATTTAGATACTCCAAGCACCTTTCCAAGTTTTTATCGCTCAAATTAGCCAATTTATAAAGTCCCGACCCGCTGGTGACCACTTTTAAACCGTCCGGGCCATTGATGATCACATCCGCGATTTGTTTTTCCCCCAGGATAACATGTCCTAAATTATACTGAGGTATCATTCCCAGAATTACGTCAACGTTGGCCAACCCTAAATCGGCGTCAATCAAAGTAACTCTGCTTCCGGTTCGCGCCAAGGCAATTCCCAAGTTAACCGCGAAATTGGTTTTCCCAACTCCGCCTTTTCCGCTGGTAACGGCAATAACTCTGGTCTGATTGATCTTATTTGTTTTGATAATTTCCCTTAACCGTTCAGCCTGATCAGCCATTCAATAACCTCTTAATGATTACTTTTTTTTCAATAATTGTGAAATTAGTTTTTCGGGTTTAGCTACTTCAATATCGTCCGGTACATTTTGCCCGGTGGTTAGATACGAGATTGGCCTCCTGATCTTCCAAGCCAAACTGACAACCGGTCCCAGGCTTTCAGTTTCATCAAGTTTGGTAAATACCAAATGGGTGTAAGCGATCCGTGAAAAATTGGCGGCAATGCTTACCATATCCTGATACTTGGTGGTGGCGCTGACCACCAGTAAGATCAATCCGATTTTGGAATGGGATAAAAACTTTTTCAATTCATCCATCATTACCTGATTATGAGGGCTACGCCCTGCCGTATCGATTAATATCAGATTGCAATCCTGCAAATTTTGAATAGCTTGACTAATGTCCGCCGGAGTATAGACCACCTCAACCGGGAGATTAATTATATCACCGTATGTTTTTAAATGCTCCACGGCCGCGATTCGATAAGTATCAATTGTAATTAAGCCCACTTTTTTCCCTTCAAACAAATTGAAATTCGCGGCCAGTTTGGCGATGGTGGTTGTTTTTCCAACCCCGGTCGGACCGATCAGCGCCATGATTTGTTGCTCGCCGTTAGTGGTTGTTTGGACCGGTTCGCAAAACATTAGTCTGGT
>JBJKPO010000490.1:0-10297 GCA_046706235.1 Bacillota bacterium
GATGTACAGTTCGTCGATGTCTATAAAAGGGGCGACCTGGCGGAAAAATTTAAGATTTACGCGATTCCCACCCAAATCTTTTTTAATAAAAACGGAAAAGAACTCTTTCGTCATGAAGGTTTTTATCCTAAAGCGGATATTATGGCCAAGTTAAAAGAATTGGGTTTAAAATGATACTTTCACTTTTGGAATGGCTCTCAAGAAGTATGGAAGCAACTCCCGAATTAGCCCTGACCGCAGCCTTCGGTTGGGGAATCCTCAGTATCATTCTTAGCCCTTGCCATCTGGCTAGTATCCCTTTGGTGATTAGTTTTATCAATGAACAAGGCCGGATTACCCTGGGGAAAGCTTTTTGGTTGGCGCTGGTATTTGCTTTGGGGATTTTAATCACCATCGCGGCCATTGGGGCCATTACCGCCGGGATGGGCCGGATGATGGGCGATATCGGCAAATGGGGTAATTATTTTGTGGCGGTTATCTTTTTTATTATTGGTCTTTATTTATTAGGGATTATTAATCTTTCCTGGGGAAACTCGGCGGCGCAGAATATCGTCCGTAAAAAGGGGATTTGGGCCGCGCTAATTATGGGATTAATATTTGGAGTCGCCTTGGGGCCTTGCACTTTTGCCTATATGGCTCCAATGCTGGGTGTGGCATTCCGGGTGGCGTCCACCAGACTGCCGTATGCCATCATGCTTATGCTGGCGTTTGGTTTGGGGCATTGTCTGGTCATTGTCCTCGCCGGTACACTGACGGAACGGGTCCAGCAATATCTAAACTGGACTGAAAAAAGCAACGCGGCTTTAATACTTCGTAAAACTTGTGGAATTCTGGTAATTTTGGCTGGAATGTATTTTATTTATACTACCTTTGGTAGTACTCAATGAGGAGGTAAAGCAATGTCTGATAAAGTAACTCGAAAACTATCATTTCTTGATCGATATCTGACTTTATGGATCTTTGTAGCGATGTTGGCCGGAGTCTTATTTGGAGTCTTCATTCCAGGTATTGAGAAATTTATCAACCGTTTTCAAGTGGGAACCACTAATATTCCTATTGCCATTGGTTTGATTTTAATGATGTTTCCGCCGTTCGCCAAGGTAAAATATGAAGAACTCGGTGATGTCTTTCGAAATTGGAAGGTATTAATTCTTTCCCTGGTGCAAAACTGGATTGTCGGGCCGGTATTAATGTTCTTTTTAGCGATTATCTTTTTGGGAAACTACCCCCAATATATGATTGGATTGATTTTAGTCGGCTTGGCCCGTTGTATCGCCATGGTAATTGTCTGGAATGAGCTAGCCAAGGGAGATACGGAGTATGCAGCGGGGCTGGTGGCGTTTAACAGTATCTTTCAAGTATTGTTCTATAGCTTTTACGCTTGGGTTTTTATCACGGTTTTCCCCCCGATCTTCGGTTTAAAAGGCAGCGCCGTTTATGTAAGCATTGAGCAAATTGCCAAAAGCGTCTTTATCTATTTGGGAATTCCCTTTATCGCCGGGATGTTGACCCGATATTTTTTAATAGAATCCAAGGGAAAGGAATGGTATCAATCCAAGTTTGTTCCGCGAATAAGCCCGATTACATTAATTGCATTATTATTTACCATTGTGGTGATGTTTAGTTTGAAAGGCGATTTGATTGTCCGGATTCCATTGGATGTTATCCGGATCGCGATTCCACTATTAATTTATTTTAGCGTAATGTTTTTGGTGAGTTTTTGGATGAGTATGAAAATCGGAGCCAATTACCGGCAAACAACTACGTTATCGTTCACGGCGGCGAGTAATAACTTTGAACTGGCAATAGCGGTAGCGGTCGCGGTGTTTGGATTGAACTCCGGGGCGGCCTTCGCGGCGGTAATTGGTCCATTGGTCGAGGTACCGGTGATGATCGGATTGGTGAATGTGGCATTATATTTTCAGAAGAAATACGAATGGAAATAATGTTTACAACGAATTGAAAGAAACTCGCTCTCATATTCATTAATTATCTTTATTTCTTGATCTTTGGAGTTTCTTACCAAATTATGGTCAATATATTTTTTAATCTACTTTCGTAAATAATTTCCTGTCAAAAAGGAGTAATCATCTTGGCAAAATTTCACGGCGTGCAAAGCTTAGTGAGGGGAGAAGCGGTATTTACAATTGCCGTGGTTTGTGCTATAATATTTTCTTGTCCGATAGGAGTATTAAATTTTAAACGCGCCCGTAGCTCAGCGGATAGAGTATTTGACTACGAATCAAAGGGTCACAGGTTCAAGTCCTGTCGGGCGCACCATAAGAAAACATTGAAATGGAGGACTTTATGGGTTTCCATTTTTCGTTTTGACGTTCCTTTTGACGTTCTATTTTGTAAACGCTTGATATTAAAGGATTTGAATGATTAAAAACCCGGTTAACTTGACCGGGTTTTTAATTTCAATACTCTATTCATTTTTTCATTTGCTTCTTGTTGCATTTTTGGAAGTACATGGCTGTAAATAACTCCGGTTGTCCTGATATCCGCCTGTCTTAATCTTTCTTGCACTATTTTAAGCGGAACTCCTTCTCCTAATAGAAGTGTGGCACAGGAATGCCGCAACCAATGGAGCCTTAATGACGCGACGATTGTTTTACATAAACGGATTTTTGAAGTCCCGCAAAACTTTATCGGCCAATCGGCAACTATCCGCTTCGACCCAGAGGATCTTTCCAAGGTGTATCTCAAAGCAGGCAACCCACCGCTTAACTTTACCGTGTATCCGGTCCAGGCGGTGGATAACTCGAAGATTATCCGGAAACAAAATCAAAAACGGGAGATCGATTTTGCCGGTCTCTTCGGAGGTGGTTCCAAATGAATTATCTCAATTTTTACGGTCTCAGTTTTAATCCCTTTGATAAGGGAATCCAGGTCGAGCATATTTATGAATCCGATGATTACTAGCAGTTCGTTTCCCGGATGGATTATTTTAAATTAACACGGGGCTTCGCTCTGGTTTATGGTGAACCTGGTTCCGGCAAAACCACCAGTCTACGCGTGTTTACCGCGAAACTTAATCCCCAACTCTTCCGGGTGGTTTATCTCCCGCTTTCGTCGGTAACGGCGCTTGACTTCTACCGTCATTTGTCGGTGGGACTGGGACTCGAACTCAAAGCCCGTAAGGTAGAGTTATTTCAGGGTTAGCCAAGGAGGAAGTAAATCTGTATTTCCTCGCTTTGTTAAAAGCCGCCGGAGTATCCGAGCCGCTCTTTACTCCGGACGCCATCGAGGCGATTGCCGGTTTCGCCGGCGGCTTACCTCGTAAAGTGAACAATTTAGCTGAAAAAGCCCTGTTAGTCGGGTTTCAAAAACAACTCCGGGCCATTGACGCTGGATAGGGCAATGCTGGGAAGCAACCCGAGCGCTGGCCGGGTTTCTAAAAAAGGGCGGAGTGGAGAGGAGTTTTCTTGCTTTCCACTCTGTTTTCTTTTTTGCCCTTTGGAGGAACCTATGCGATAAATCCTCTTTCGGTAATGAGCATTTTTCGTGCTTAAATTACGTGATTTTGTTTTCAAGGTTCATTTATTTTAACGTTTTTACCGATTAATTTACGTGACGTTTGGATGATTATTTATTTTTTTCGAGTTACGGGAGAGACATTTATTAACTTTGGGTCGCTCAGGGACTATTTTTTATGAAACCTGACAATTTTTTAAATATCACGAAGGATATTGATAACCAACGAGGAATTAATAGTAAAAATAGAGTAAGAAAATTAATTAATTTTAAGAGTAAATAAATTTCACCACCGTAAAAGCAACTTAAGCCACAGCTAGGGGTAAACCACGGTTGCAGTAATCTGGAAAGGATGATCAATATGTGTGCATTTCCATTAGGTATTGAATACGATTTTGATGGGTCTATTTCATCAGTTGCTGTTAATAACAAGGGTCAGGTAGTCGAATTTCATAGAGACAAGAATCTCAATATTTTTTACTATTCAGCCCAGTTTCAGCAAGGGTATGTCCCATGGGGTACTAAAAATCAATTATCCGATGCCGGGCAAACCCCATCGGTGGCATTGAACGACCGTGGTCTTGTAATAGAAATCCACCAGACTTACGATACAGTTCTGGAGTGTAACGTCGGCCAGATTAATTTCGACAATTCCATCGACTGGTGTTGCAATGGCGAAATCGAAAAAGGTTATTGGCCATCTGTCGCTTTGGCCAACGATAACTATTGCGTAGTAGTATTTAGATCAGCAGTATCTTATGATCTCTATTACCGCATCGGTCTAGTTAATACCGATACCAAAAAAATTGATTGGGGAAACAGTATAAAATATGGCACGGGCGATCAGCCCAAAATCGCCATGAACAATCGAGGGGTACTTGTCGAAGTACATAAATCTGAACATTTTAATACTCTGTGGTATTACGTGGGTATCATTAATGAGGAAAACAAAACAATCGACTGGGGTGGTTTCAATAATTATTGTTACGGGCAAGAACCCTCGGTGGCTATTACTAATAAGGGGTTTGTAACCGAAGTGCATAGGACGCAATACGGAACTACACTTTGGCAGATTACCGGTACCGTTGACAAAGATCAAAAAATTATAAACTGGGACCCCTTCCCGAGCGAAAGCTTTGATTATGGGGAACTGCCATCAGTGGCTGTTGCGCGTAATGGCTCTGTGGCTATTCAGACCCATACATCTCAATGGAGTCCAACCCTTTGGTACTCAACTTTGACCAACTACCAGCCTTCGACAGCCGTCTCCGGTAGTGTAACGCTGCCCTACCTGGTACTCGCTGTGATTTACGCGCCGCCTGGCTCTGGGGATGGTTCGAATCCTTCGAGTGTGGTATACAGCCAAAGCAGTACAATGGGCTCGACCATTTCCATGTCCACCTCATTCAAAAATGACACTAGTATCACCACTAAAGTCGGGAGTTTATTTGCTTCCTCGTTCGATTTCTCCGCCACCACCACCAGCAATACAACACTCGACGTAAAGAAGAGCAAGACCACCTCTATTACAGTTATTGGTGCCCAAAATGCCGACGGCATCGATCACGATCAAGACAGATACGTCCTTTGTCTTAACCCGGTTATGAGCGTTATTTTTGATGATGGCGACTCAGAGAGCATAACGTGGGGTTACGCGAGTGATGGTAGTACAAGGTTAATCGAGAATGTCCTAGGTGTTTGGCTAAAAAACCCGACGACTTTGATGCCGCCGGGTGTAAAAAGTATCCTCGACAGCGCTGGTCTCACCAATGATGATTATCAGATGATCCTTTCAACCAATCCGTTCTCGGGTGGCGGCACGGATATAGATCTTAATCGCTATTTACCAACCGAAAACACAATCTCATATAATCCTCCATCCAGTCCCGGCGGCTCCATACAGTTTTCGGACATTACGATGGAGAACGTTTCCTCGCAAACCTTAAGCGAGACGAAAGAGGTGACGTATGAAGTTGGTTTCTCCGTCTCAAGTGAAGCCGGTTTCGGTGATCTGTTTAACTTAAGCCTTGAGGTGAACAACAAATTCACGTGGACCAACAACTCCACACTTGGTACCAGTACCCTATCCTCGCAATCGGCTACTGCTACAATCGGTGGCCCGGCATACGGTTATACCGGGTCTAATGTAGTGCAAGTTTATTGGGATACCGTGTTCAACACCTTTATGTTTGCCTTTATATGAAAAAACATCTAAAAATCTCTTTAAAATAGAGATTCTTATGTCTGATGATACCTTAATAAACCAGCTAAGAAATTTTTAACCAACATCTAATCTACCGTTTTACCTGGTATCTTGTTTGGCTCTGTTATGAACAATTGTTGATCCCTAAGTTATTTACATGCCTATAGAACCATTTTTTAACCAACTTTGGGTAAAGAAATGGCAACACGGTTACCGAGGATTTTCTTTTAGACACCAGCCAACCATGCTTTCGGGACGGGATAATGTGGAATTTTCCCGGGTTACACCCGTACCTCTTTATCAAAGGTGATTTAAGATAATAATTTTAAATTGTAGCTATGCTACAATAGGGACGCAAAATGATATAGCGAGCCTGGCTGCGCTTTATCTTTTCAAAAAGAATTGGGGCGGTCATGCCATTAAAGGCTTAGGGGTTACGGCTATCAAGCTGATTTCCGCTAAAAACAATCTGAAACAGTTGTCGCTTTTCAGCTTTATGGCGGAAGAAAAACGGGACCAGGTGAACCAAATCATTGATTCACTGAGAAGAAAATATGGGGAACCGGTTATTGAAAGAGTAAAGAGTAAAGAGTAAAATAATTATCAGCTTAAATCCCAGTCTTGGGTAAATAGCGGCTGAATTTCCCTGGCGCTGTGCACCACTGCAAGGATTTCGATATCATTGTTGTCTTTTGAAATCCGATATACAATCCGGTAATCTCGATAAATCACTTCCCGATATCCATAACTTTCGAGTTCGGGGACAATCCGGCCGCAATACGGCATTGTTTCAAGTTTTTTGGTAGAACTGATTAATGACTTAATAAACCGTGTCGCATAAACTTTTGAATCGGACGCAATATAATCAAAAATAGCCAGTAAATTATTACCGGCTTTCTCGGTCTACCTTATTTTGCCCATTCTTCAACCCGTTGAAGCAGTTCCTCGGTAGTGAAAAGTTTACCGGACTCCGCGTCTTTAACTCCATCAAGAACTTGAGCAATGAAATCCAATTTATACATTATATCTTCAATGGTACATCCATCAGGTAATTGTTTAATTCTCTCGATAGCGGTTTCCTTAAGAATATCCATGTGAGACCTCCAAATTGGCATTGTATATAGATTTATTATAACATAGATTTGCTTTTAAAATATAGAACCGATATGTCAAATATTAACTCATGGCCATACTACAAAATATAAATTTAAATGCCTCGAAAAAGTCCTTCTTATATGCATATTCATTAGAAATCTCCTCCAAACAGCCTTTTTCTTCAATCAATTCAATTAAAAGAGCATGAACATCAACCGATTGAACTATTGTTTCCGTTCCTCGGGTTTAAAGGCCATCACGCGATCTTCCAGGAAATCATTGATTAGCTTGCCGTAGGGGATGTTAGTCGAGTTTGTGGGACTATTATTGAGAGTCGATTTTGTGAGTCCACGGTTCCGGCGGCGGGTGTACTTTTTGACCGACCAAAAATGTAACTTCCGCTCTCTGGAGAGCGGCAAAAGTCGCCGGACCAGCGTGGTTCCGGACCTCCTGCATTCATCCATGGTTTTTAGAGGGTTTTCGACATCCGTGTCCTTTTGACTGGCAATAGGGTTGAGGCTTCCGTTGGCGACAGTGTTTTTCATCCTGAAAAGATACCGCGCTCGGCTCCGTCCATGGAGCCGGAGGGGCGTTAAAGAAAGCTATGATTTTGGTGAAATATGAATTTGATAATTAAGCTAAAATAATTTAAGGAAAATGCTACAAAAATTTTATGAAACTCAAATAGGAATTTGAGGAAAAAACAGCGAAGTATATTATATAATTTTCCATTTTTATTCGAAAGAAAAATAAGGCAGGTAACTCCATTAATAGAACTGTGATAAAGTCGGATATTTTCGAAGAAGTATCACAGTTCTTTTGTTAAAAGTGCCCGTGTTCAAATTGAACACGATGAAATCAAGGTTTTGTTAGAGAAATTTCATAGGAAGTAGACTTTTTCACAGCACTTTTAATGGTGTGGCGGTCTTTTGGGAGTAACCTCATTAGATTTTGTTTCGATGAAGCGCCAACAATATAGGTTTCTTTTGAAAGACCGGCTGCCTGGTTTAATGGCATGGAGCCGGTTTTTATTTTTGAGAGAGGTGATTCAATTCAACAGCTAAAAAGAGTAAAGACAATTAAAAAGGGCACGAAATAAAGTTACAGGAGGTAAATAGACATGAAAAGAATTATTAAAATCAGTGTTTTGCTTGCAACGATATTGTTAATGCTTTTAACAGCCAATGTTTGGGGAACGTCAAATTATTCAATCGGCTTAAACATCCTAAACCCCGCCAATTCATTTGGACAAATCGTTCTGGTGGCGGGGGATACAGTGGATGTTGAGTTTTCAATCACCGATCCCAATAACGAATTATCGCAAAATGATAAAATCGCTTTAGTTAATTCGGTTACCGGGCAAGTTGTTATCGACAAAAAACGGGGTAAAAACTTAAGCGGTTCGATCTCTTTTAAAACGAATTCTAATAACAACGATCATATCGGCACTTTCGTGGTGCAGTATATCAGTAATGGAATCGCTCTGGCAACGATCCCCGCCGCTGCGGCGCAACCCGTCTTGATTGTGGCGGATCAAGTATCCCAATCGATTAATTCGCGATTGTGTGCTGTTGAACAAGTTGTTGCCACGGGTGGAATTCAAGGATCTCCGGGACCGCAAGGGCCACAAGGAGCGGAGGGTCCAATGGGACCACAGGGACCGAAAGGAGATACAGGAGCTACCGGATCAATGGGACCGGTGGGGCCGCAGGGATTGACCGGACCGCAAGGGACGAAGGGCGATCAGGGAGATCCCGGACTGCAGGGGCCGCAAGGACCGGCGGGTGATTCCGCGATACCGTTAAGAGGGATCATTTTGTGGGCCGATGGGGTGAATAGTATTCCGGCTGGTTGGGCTTTGTGTGATGGGAATAACGGGACGCCGGATTTAAGGTCATATTTTCTGGGTAGTTTGGTGTATATTATGAAAGTGCAGCAAATTGGTACTCATCGTGATGGCTTAATAGCAGAATATTTATTTAATGGAAATGCTAACGATACTAGTGGGAATGGAAATAATGGTACAGTTTATGGTGCAACATTAACAATGGATAGATTTGGAAATTCCAATAGTGCTTATTATTTTAATGGTGTTAGTGATTGGATAAATACAAATGTAATTAATGGTTTTGATGAGAATAAAATTAGTTTGTGTGGATGGATAAAAACTAATGTAATAAATGATCATTGTCCACTTATCACATGTAGATCAGCTTATGATATAGATAAAGGAATTGCATTTATACCAGATGGAAATGTGTTTTTTGATTTAGGCTATTGGGGATCACAAAGAGTAATAACATCAAACATATCCGTATTTGATAATCGTTGGCATTTTATTGTTGGTACATATGATGGTTTGAAAATGAGAATTTTTCTAGATGGAACTTTACAAGATGAAAGACAAATTTCTTTGAGTTTACAAATTGATAAATACTTCAAAATAGGTTTTGATGATCTAATTGCATCGCGATATTTTAATGGAATTATTGATGATGCTAGCATTTACAACCGTGCTCTTTCCGATTCTGAAATTCAGGCACTATATAATGAAGGCGGTTGGATAGGGAATTAACAAAACTCTAAGGTAAAAACCACCGGCACATTTTAGCTGAAAAAATTTTATCATGGTTATCCATTGCAGTCTACCGAAAACCCGGCATAAACGTTTGTCGGGTTTTCGTAATATTAGTGTTCCTCCGCCACCTAACCGCCCCCGGCATCCAGCCGGTCCGGCGCGAAGCTGCAGCGCGGTAGCCAAAAGGATTTACCCATACCTGGTTGAATCCTTTTACCCGTGCGGGCCTATCTTCCTTTTCCTTCAACTGCGCGGTTACGCCGGCACATTTGCTTTTGAAAAGGTTGATGAGGAGATTCGGGAGGTGGTTGAACCTTATGGCTTGTATTATGAGTTTGGCAATGCTTGGAATCTGGCACTTTATGATGACGATCCTGATGCGGCAATGAACCCGGACCATGGGAGGAGCCGATTGGGATTTATCAGGATACTGAAGTGCCGGAGGAGTTGAGAGCGATATCGAATTGGTGGATCGGAAGCCAAGGCATATGGGGATGTAGGCAGTTGTGTAATAGGTGCCGGTTTTAAATTCAGGTATCGGGAACAACTTTACTTTATGCCGCCGCTGTCGCCCTGGCAGGGGAGTTGTTCGTGGGAGGCGTCGAAGGATCAGGTGAAGGAAAAGCTTGAGGAGATCGGGGCGGTGGAGATTGAGTATGATTGGGGGGTAATGGATTAAAAAAGGGGAGTCCCCCTTTTTGGTCAGAGGGGTTGGAGAATAAAAATTTGAAATATAATTGAAGTTACATAATTTAGGTGTAAACAAATAGAGTTAATTCACGCATATAAATTTTCTGACTGAGATTCCAAATGACCAATTAAACTATCATGCATATCAAAAATGGAAATATCAATCAATTTTACAATTGAAGAACCACTCCAAGGATCTTTTGCTAATGCATATCCTTTTAAATTTGGACCATGTATAGGATGTACCCCAAAGT
>JBJKPO010000491.1:0-9323 GCA_046706235.1 Bacillota bacterium
TAAGCGCCAGTTTTAAACTACTGGAGTTCGAGCCGCCGGATCTCGAATCATTGTTTTGGGGCAGGAGTGTTCTCGGGGAAGAAGTATTAGATTTGATTAAGGCTCATGGCCTCAATTTACCCTGGGACCCGGAAGAATGGTTGCAATACCTTTGGTTACAAGGTAAAGTTAAGCGGGTAGCCTCGATAAATATTGATTCCTTAGGAATTCCGGTTTGCCGTCGTTGTGGTTCAAGCAGTGGGATTATTGAAACCGATTGTTTATTTTGTGGTAGCCGCCGTTGTTGGATTTGTTCCAACTGTCAAACGATGGGGATATATAAAAGTTGCACTCCCCTTTATTATCATCCTTTCCCGAAATCCACGGATATTTCGGCCCCGAAAATCGAGCCGGTGTTAGATTTTAAATTGACTCCACCGCAGCGGCGGGCCGCCGCCGAATTGGAAAAATTTATCGATTCCGGGAGCAAGGAGTTTTTAGTATGGGCGGTATGCGGCGCGGGTAAGACTGAGGTTAGTTTTCATGCGGTAGCTAAGGGTTTGGCTCGGGGTTGGCGCATTTTATATGCAATACCCAGACGGGATGTCGTTATTGAACTGGGCCCCCGTTTTCAAAAGGCGTTTCCCGGCGTCGACCTGACGATAACTTACGGCGGCGGCAACGGCAGATTTAGTGATAATCCCTTGACGATCGCCACCACCCATCAGTGTTTGCGTTTTTTTGAAAGATTTGATTTGGTCGTTTTGGATGAAGCGGATGCTTATCCTTACCAGGGTAACGCAATGTTGCATTATGCGGTTAAACGTTCTTTAAAACAAGGAGGCCGATTGATCGTAATGACCGCGACACCGGACGATATTCAGATAAAAAGAACCCGCACCGGGGAAATACCGTTTGTCTCGATACCAGCGCGTTATCACCGGCGTCCATTGATAGTTCCGGAGTTGAAGAAACTGGAAATAAAAGAAATGCAATTGCGGGTTCAAAATTGGGAACCGCCTATTTTTATCCGGGATTTTCTAATGTGTCGCCAGGCAGAAAAAAGACGGGTATTGATATTTCTACCCACTATAAAAATTATTGATAAATTAGGACCAATGTTGGTAAATTGGGCGAAAAATCATGGAATTCGCGGTGCTGTAACTCATTCACAATGCAGTGATCGTGAATTTTTAAAAACGGCTTTTAAGGAGGGAAAGCTGGATTTTTTAGTTACTTCAACAATTTTGGAGCGGGGAATCACTATCCCTGATATTGATGTTTTAGTTTTATTTGCTGATAATGAAATGATATTTAATCACCGGACGCTTATTCAAATTGCCGGTCGGGCGGGCCGGCTGGGAGAAACGGCTGCCGTAATTTTTGCCGGTAAAACCATTACCAACTCCATGAAACAAGCATGCCGGATCATCGATACAATGAACCGGGAGGCTCAACAACTGGGTTATTTGGATAATACGGGACGCGCCATGTAAAGGGAATTTATTATAAATTTGGGAGAGATGATTATTTAGTTTACAAATAATTAGAGATCTTCTATATATTGAATATTGACTTGTAGTTAAACTACAATATCTAGATTATAATAAATAAAAAAATGTAAATTAGGTCTAAGGACTTATTAAAAAAAATAGAGGTTATGACGATGATTAAATATGAAAAGTTGAATTGGTTGCAACAACATATTCGTGATGGCCTAAAGGAGTTAATATTTCCGGCGCCGGAAATTTGCCCGGTTTGCCAACAAGAAAAAAGCGAGCGGCAAGGTGTTGGGAAAAATTGTTTCCAAAAAATCGTTTTAATTGAAGCGCCAATATGTTTGAAATGCGGCCGGCCGCAACGCGTGAACGTTTCATCCGAAAAATTATGCAGCCAATGCCGGACAATCAAGTACTATTTCACTCGGTCAAGAGCGATTGGTTTATATGACGGTTTGCTGCGGGAAATCCTGGCGGAATTAAAATACCGGTATCGTCCCGAACTGGGTGAGATGTTAGGAAAGCTGCTGGTGGAATGGGTTAAGATACATCGTAGTTTTCACGATGTAAATTTAATAGTTCCGGTTCCGATAAATATACGTAAATTACACCAACGGGGTTACAATCAGGCGGAATTGCTGGGGAAACCATTACAGAAGTATTTGGGAATCCGGTTGGCAAACGATATCATGATCAGGGAAAAAAATACCGAATCTCAAAATGCCTTAGGCAAGGAAAAACGTTTTCAAAACATCAAGGACGCTTTCCGGGTAATAAACGCCCCAATAGTAGCCGGCGCAAAAGTATTGTTGGTCGATGATATATTAACAACCGGCGCGACAGCATCGGAAGCTGCGAGAGTTTTATTAAGAGCAGGAGCTTTAGAGGTTAAGGTGTTGACAACGGCAATAGGTGTTATTGATTCGCAATGGATTGATTAAAAAGGTTTATCACAACTCTACTAAAAGCGGTGTGAAAACCTCCAAATTTAAGCAGTACTCGCGTTATTTGTGACGCGTACCGGTTTTTAATAAGGCGCTTTTTAGAGCGCCGAAAGGATCTGGAGGAGACTAATGGACATCCGGAATTGCAAGCGTTGCGGTAAAATATTTAATTATGTCGGGGTTGCTGTTTGTAATGAATGCTCCCGGCAGGAACAGGAGGATTTCGAAAAAGTACGGGAATATTTATTTAATCACCCAAATTCAACCACAATTGAAGTGACTAACGCCACCGGGATTGATCCCAAGGTAATTTCCAGGTTGTTAAAAGAGGGCCGTTTGTTGGCGGATAACATTCAAACACCCGATGGCGATGAAATCAAATGTGAAAAATGCGGCCAGCCGATTTTTAAAGGACGGTTTTGCGAAAAATGCGTGGCCGACATGAAAAATGAGTTTCAAAAGGCTTCACCATCACCGGCAATAAAACCGGTTATCAATATTCAACCGCAAAAAGGCCGGGTTCATACTTATGATCATATCATTAAAAAAAAATAAAATCAATTAAAGTAAAGGTATGCCGGTACGTGTATACGCACGCGCAAGCGATTATATTAAGCCGGTGGCAAAAGAAGTCTATCTATTAATGAAAACAGCCTGATAATCCGGAATTCTTGCTATATTGCTAAATAAATTTATCCACCGGATTAACAGGGTATCGAAAAGAAGGAAGGTGATAAGGATGATCATCTCCAGTAAACAGCTTCAAAGTATTTTACAGCTAAACCAGGTATCCAAAACAAGGAAGATCGATCTTCAAGACCAGACAACGGTTAATAAAGCGGATTCCCTGGTGCTGTCTTCCAGAGCGCAGGAATTGAACTTTGTTAAGGAACAGGTACTAAAGTCTCCTGAGGTTCGTGCCGAAAGAATAAACGAGCTTAAAAAACAGATTCAGGATGGTAATTACCAGGTTTCCAGCAATGAAATCGCTCTAAAGATGATTAGTCGAAGCTTGGCGGATGAGTTGGCGGGAAGGTGAATTTTTTCCCGCTTCGGCGGGGGGGAGTATAATGGTGGAAAATCCGTTATTGCAAAATTTGTTGCAAGAAGAGCTTTCTTTATTGGAAGAGATATACAACCTTAGTCTCAAAAAGACCAAAAGCATTATGAATGATGATTTGGACTCACTAGAAAAAATCGTTCTCAAGGAAGAGGCGTTATCAAAAAAGTTAAAGATTTCAGATGCCGCCTGTTCCAAACAGGTGCAATTTTTTTTAGAAGGCCAAACAAACGAAGCCTTAATTCCAGCCGGAACACGGGAATTAATTGACAAAATAAAAACAACGGTCCGAGATTTACAGTTGAATAATAAGCTGAATACGGATTTAATTAGTGATTCATTAGCATTAATTCAGTTTACGATTAACTCATTATGTTCAATTAACGAAAATAGCGCCGGGCTTTATGAACCCTCGGGCAAAATGACCGGCCAAAAGCAGAATTATTTAGTAGATTACAAGGGGTGATTTGGGATGAGTTCGACGTTTTTCGGTTTGGAAATCGGTTATCGCGGATTAGTAACTCATCAGAAGAATTTGGATATTACCGGGCACAATATCGCCAATGCCAGCACACCGGGTTACTCGCGCCAACGGTGTGAAATCACGGAAACCGATCCTTTTACATATCCTGCTTTTAACCGGCCCAATGCCGCCGGGCAGATTGGTACCGGAGTAGATGTAACTTCCGTTTCAAGGATCCGGGACCAATTAATCGATGGTCTGATTCAAAATGAAACCATGACTTCCGGCTATTGGGAATCACGGCGGGATATGCTGGATCAGGCCGAACTCATTTTAAATGAACCGGCGGATTCCAATATCCGGACCAGTTTTGATAGTTTTTGGACCGCCTTGGAAAATCTGGCCAATGACGCCACCTCGATGTCGGCCCGTTCCGATTTACTGCAACAGGCTTTATCGATGACCGCCCAGATCCGGAGTGATTATTCCCGCGAGCAGGCGTTACGCACGGATGCCAACCAGCGGATCATCAATTATGTTACCGATATAAATAAAATTGCCGTTCAAATCGCTGGTTTGAACGATCAAATCGGCAAGATCTCCGCTCTGGGGGATAACCCCAACGATTTAATGGACCAGCGAGATCAACTAGTGGAAAATCTTTCCAAAATGATTAATATTTCTTATACCACCGATTCCATGAACCGGATTAAAGTGACCGTCAGCGGAGTAGCTTTGGTCGATGGTTCAGTTGCCAATAAAATTAATACGGTCTTAAATCCCAGCGATCCGGGAATGGTCAACCTGGTATGGCAAAATCCGGAGCCAAAACCGAATCCGCCGCTGCCGGTTCAAGTTACGAACGGCAATCTGCAGGGGCTATTAGAGATGCGCGATCAGGATATCCCGCAAATTTTAAATGATCTGAATAATTTTGCCGGCACCTTGATTAGTAGTGTAAATGCCTTGCATGTTACCGGGTTCGGGCTTGACGGCAGCACCGGCAATAACTTTTTTAAAGGGACCGGCGCTATGGATATCGACGTGGACGACCAAATCGCGGATACGACCATCGATCCCGCCACTAATTCCCAAATGGGTTTACAGCGAATCGCTTGTTCAAGCTCAAGTTTACAACTACCCGGCAATAAAGAAATCATCGAAGCTATTTGTGATCTAAAACAGATGCGGATCATGACCGCCAATACGGAGACGATGAACGACTTTTTAGGGACTTTCGTCAATAATATCGGGGAAAAGTCATCGGTTGCCCAAACCAAAGCGGATCATCAGACGTTATTAATCCAAAACCTGGATCAACGCCGGCAATCGATTAGCGGTGTTTCCATGGACGAAGAGATGACAAATATGGTTAAGTTTCAACAGGGATATAACGCTGCGGCGAAAATTATATCCACCATGAATGAAATGCTGGATGTAGTTATCAATAAATTAAAAGTATAATTTTGATCAAGACTGCTTTTTACCTGGGAGGGGGATTTAGATGCGGATTAGCAACAATATGATTTACAGTAATGCTTACTATAATATGATGCACAGCGAAGAGGTCATCAATGAAAAGAACCAGCAGATCAGCTCCGGGAAAAGGATCGGGATTCCCTCCGATGATCCGATAGGTACCAGCCGGGCGATGACATATCGCACGGGTATTACGGAAGTGGCCCAATATACCAATAATTCCAATCAGGCTGAAAGCTGGCTGAATATCACCGATAGTTCACTGCAAACCGTCAGCAACTATTTGGATCGGGTCCGGGAACTGGTTACCAAGGGAGCGAACAGCACTAACCCCACCGAAGGTTGGGAGGCGATGGCGGATGAGATCGATCAAATCCGGGATGGAATTGTCGAAGTCGCCAATACGACTATTGATAACCGCTATGTTTTTGGTGGGGAAAAGGTTTTGGAAAAACCCTATGAATACCGGAATGCGGTTTCCAGTGACTCGTTTAGCGTGGCGGCCATTCCGGTTACAATTAACGCGGGGGTAAATGACCAATTCAGTATCTCGGTTGACGGCAATGCTCCGGTAACGTTGACTTTAACTGCCGGAACTTATAATACGCTGCAGGACTTGGCGGATGAAATTCAAA
Organism: Bacillota bacterium; assembly: GCA_046706235.1. Classification (GTDB taxonomy): domain Bacteria; phylum Bacillota; class UBA4882; order UBA8346; family UBA8346; genus JAEZJQ01. The sequence goes on from JBJKPO010000491.1 coordinate 6,060, forward strand.
CCCAAATCAATACGACTTTACCCGCTAATGTGCCGGTGAATGTGAAAGTCACTCCTGATAATCGATTATCGTTTTATGCAGGTTCCCAGCCCCCCAATGGGACTCATTCTTTGGTAATGCGGGCGGTACCTTTGAACACCGGCTTGGCAACGCTTAATTTCCAGGATCGGGCTACCACCAAGGAATTGACGGGAGCGGCGCTAACAATCCCGCTGCCCATTACCGCTAAATATCCGGTTGCCAACACGGGAACAGTGGCGGGAGCCGTAGTAACCCTTAATCCTAATGATAATGCCGGCGCTAATTATTACAATAACTGGAGTTTAATGGTTGATGATGGTGTAACGGTTCAAACCCAAACAGTTATTGCTAGTGGTGGCGGTACAGTTACTGCCGGCGGAGCGCTTCCGGCTGGACCTAATGTAAAGTATTATTTAAGTCCGCCATTAACCGGACAATCACCTGCGACCACAGGTGTTTCGACTACAATGAATTTAGCTGCCAATAGTAGTATCGTTAATGATTTTTATGTAGGAATGCCGATAACGATTACCGGTGGTACAGGGTTAGGACAGACAAGAACGATTACCGCTTATAACGCTGCGTTAAATCAAATAACGGTGGATCAAGCTTTTGATGTTCTACCGGATAATACCTCACTTTATTCCATTGACGCCAGTAGCTATGTCAATGCCAATAACAAATTTAAGATTACCGTCGGCAACCAGCCTCCTCAGGAAATCAGTCTGGACGGAGGCAGTTATTCCCCGGCCGCGTTGGCCCAGATGCTGCAGACCAAAATTCAGGAACGGGGCGGACAGTATGCCAATATTCAGGTATCGGTAACCCCGGATAATCAATTGAGGATTACTCCGCTGGACACCGTTGGCGATAATCCTTTACCCATTAGACTGGAGTCGGGTTCCACCGCGGACGGGCTATGGCTGTTGGGCTTTAAAAACGGGGCCGTTTCCGACGAATCGCTCCCTAATTATGAGGGTAATCATGGTACCATGAACTATGAGATTAATGTTGGGATCAAACTTAGTGTGAATACGGTCGGCGATACCATATTTGACCCGCTTTTTAAGAACCTGGCCAAAATCAGCATGGATCTCCGGGCTGGAAATACCCGGGCGCTCTCCGCCGATATTGATTTGGTGAAACAAAGTAAACAAGATGTAGTACTCACCCTGTCAGAAGTCGGCGCCAAGACTAACCGGATTGAAAAAGGGCTCGACCGTTTGAAAATTTTCGATCAAAATTATAATCAACTGCTCAGTGATACTGAAGATACAGATATTTCCAAGGCGATCATTGAACTGACAAGCCAACAAACCACCTATCAAGCCGCTTTGCAGACTGCCGCCAAGATTTTGCCGATGACCTTGTTAGACTTTCTCAGGTAAGTGATTGGATGAGGATTTTTAAATGGAAGGGCTGACAAAATGAAGATTGAAACCAAGTTTTTTGGGGTCCAGGAGATTAATGAAGCGGATATCATTTATTTTGCCCATGGGGTTCCGGGCTTCGAAAATTACCATAAGTTTTTAATGTCCAGATATAATAACGATCTGCCCTTTTTAGTGATGCAGTCCGTTGAAAAGGCCGATTTAGCTTTTATTTTAATTGGATTGGAAGAAGTGGTTCCCGGGTATTCCATCGAATTAAATGATGAAGTGGCTGCTGAACTAAAACTGGAAAAACCGGAGGATGTTAGAGTAATTGCTATTGTTAATATTCCGGATGATATGGCCAAATCCACCGTGAATTTAGTAGCTCCAGTTTTGATAAATACCAAGGCTAAGCTGGGTAAACAAATTATTTTAAATAATCCGGCTTACGGATTAAAGCATCCTTTATTTGCCCCAAGGCGTGATAATCAGATGGAGCCTGACAAAGCCGCTACAAAATAGAAGGTTTAAGTTTTGCGTAAGAAATTTTAAAAATCAGATTCGAATAAAAAAGGGATTTCTTGAGTTTCGAAGAAAATAAATATTATTAGCGTTTCTTGATAATGCTAATTTCAAAGTTACTTCGAGGTCAAGGAGGATCCTGATGCTGGTTTTAACCCGGAAGTTGAATGAAAGTATTATGGTCGGCGATGATGTGAAAATTACCATTGTCGACGTTAAAGGCGATCAGGTCAAGTTAGGAATTACCGCCCCTCGTCAAGTAGCGGTTCACCGGGAAGAAGTTTATCGGGAGATTCAACGTGAAAATCAAAATGCCACTTTGAGCAAGCCCAATTTGGAGCAATTGGAGAAGTTATTAAAAAAATAGAAAAAAATTTATATGAAAATAGGTACTTGCAAAAGTATGTTAATCAGGGATCTTAAAAAATGATCCCTGATTTTATCATATAATCGGCGGCTAAAGGTTTGAGAAATTTTTTCCGAAATATATAATAAACGGATCGTAAAAAGTTTAAACCACCATCAGTGGGATTAGCGGATAAGAGCGTAATCCCAGTGATGGTGGTTTAACCGCTAACGATAGGTGGCATCATCGCCGGTAGTTTTATCATCACCCCTGGAAATTTACTTGAACAGCCGGCTAAGTTGATGGACAGGGGAAAATGGGTAAGGAAACCCAAAACGAGTATAAACTCGAAAAATTTATCAAGGAGGGATTATACCATGATTATCAACCACAACATGCCAGCCATCAATGCCCACCGGAATTTAGGGTTGAACGGCAATTTGATGGGCAAGGTTCAGGAAAAGCTGTCTTCCGGGTTGCGGATTAACCGGGCCGCTGACGATGCCGCGGGGCTCGCCGTTTCCGAAACCATGCGCGCCCAGATTAACGGTTTGACCCAGGCCTCACGGAACACTCAGGATGCCACTTCATTGATTCAAACCGCTGAAGGCGCTTTAACGGAAACCCACTCCATTCTCGACCGTATGCGCGAGTTGGCGGTACAGGCCTCGAACGATACCTATACCGCGAATGACCGGCTGGAAATGCAGAAGGAAGTCGACCAGTTAAAGGGCGAGATCAACCGGATCGCCAATACCACCTCGTTCAACAACAAACTGTTGCTGGACGGCAGCGCTTCCGCTCTGGCTTCCACCGACAATGCCAATACCAATGTCTTTGTACGGGGCAGCTTGCTTTCCGGCGGCATTTCGGCAGCCGGGACCTACGAGGTACAGATTCAACTGGTGACAGGCGGATCGTCCCAGGTTCAAGTATCCAACATCATGACCGATAAAACCACCGGCTTAACCGCTACCGGGGCTGAGAAGCTCAGCCAGATCG
>JBJKPO010000492.1:0-1827 GCA_046706235.1 Bacillota bacterium
CCATCCGCATTCATATTAATAATTGGTCAATGTGCGGCTTTTGGACGGTTACCAACGCTGTTGCCGGGATGGCGGCAAGTTTTTTCACCATCCCCATGTATGTCGTTTTCCAAAAATATACCCAAGATGAATATCGGGGCCGGTTTTGGGGCCTCGAAAATTCCACACGGACACTGGCCATCTGTATCGGTTTTTTAGGAGGGAGTTTTTTAGCCGGGCGGGTTTGGCTTCCCTTTTTATTTTGGGTCGCTGCCGCCGGGCAACTGGCAATCGGTTTATGGGCCATCAATCTAAAAGCAATCCGGGAATTAAAAGCTGCATAAATCCGGGAGCATTTGACAGTGAAATCATCCGGTATTATAATTAAAAGCGTTGTGTACTGCCATTTTTAGGGTTTTTCACACTGCTTTTAACAGTGTAAGATTTATTTCGATTATACAAAGGAAGAGTATTAATGGGTATTAAAGAACGCAAGAAACAGGAAAAAGAAATTTTACGTAATAAAATTATTGAAGTGGCCCAAGAGATGCTTGTTAATGAGGGATTTGAAAATATCTCGATGCGGAAAATCGCTGATAGGATTGAGTATTCCCCCACCACTATCTATCTTTATTTCAAGGATAAGAATGATTTATCCGGTATCTTGATGAGACAGTATTTTGCCAAGCTGGACCAAGCTCTCAAGCAGGCATTTGATGAACGGGACGATCCGATTACTTCCATGAAAAAGGGAATGAGAGCTTACATCCAATGCGGGTTGGAAAATCCCAACTATTATAAACTGGGTTTTATGTGGAACCTGGAGCTTCAAAGCGGAAATTATTTGGTAAAGGGAGACCCCGGAACCGACATCTTTTTAAATCACCGGGATGCCGTGGCCAAATGCATTCAACAAGGTTTATTCCGGCCGATAGACCCCGATCTGGCGACCCAGGTGATTTGGACGATGAATCACGGGGTTACTTCATTGTTGATTAGCAATCCCAATTTTCCCTGGGTGGATAAGGAGATGTTGATTAATGAATCGATTGAGCGCACTATTGCCGGTTTCTTAGCGTAAATTTGGGAGGTGATTTGATTGCCTAACAATCCGGGGAAGATATTTCTTATTACTTTTTCGTGTATTTTGGTGTTCCAGTCTTTAAGTTTTAATTACTTGGTTACGAAGATCCGTAATTTCGGTTCGATAGGCCTCTTAGCGTTGAGATAAACCAGATCGATGAATGTTCGGAAATCGCCGCGGGTTGACATTTCCAAGAAAATTATCTCATGTTCGGATTTTGGGGAGGGGAAGGGGATTATTTTAGCCATGGTTTGTTTCTCCAGGTATTGATTTTTTTTCGCCGAAATGATTATATCATTTTTTGCAATGAATGATTGTTAAAATGTGGTTAAGATAATTACTCAACCTTTTTTAAAATGAAATAGATGATTATATATATCAAAATCATGATCCCGATAATTGTGTTTACGGTTCTAAGGATGGCCGGATTGGTAAAAACCAGATAAAACGAGAATAAATATATGCCTAAAGTGGTGATTGCCATTGAATAATAACCAGCTTTATAGGCGATTGAGAGGTTTCGTTCATCCTGTTCCTCGATTCGCATGGTTTTAAGTTTATCCCGGTTTTTTAGGGCGGCGATATTTTTAATGATCTTTACGATCCCCGCGGCAATTAAACCCGCGCCGGTGGCGATAAGATATTCCAGCGAATAAGTATCGAGTCCTTTCGACAATTTTACGACGGTCCCGGTTGTCATGGAGGTCATTCCGATAACAACAAATACGGCGGAGATAATGATTCTTAATTTAAGATTATATTCA
>JBJKPO010000493.1:0-5708 GCA_046706235.1 Bacillota bacterium
CCTTTAACCGATTCCCGGGGCAAGATTTTATTACCGTCCGCCTCCACCCTCCCTTTTATCCCAAAAACTTTTGGAATACTGGGACCGGTAAGGTCGGCATCCAAAATCCCAACCGCAAACCCCTTCCGGCGTAATCCCGCGGCCAATAACGCCGTGATGGAAGACTTTCCAACTCCGCCTTTACCGCTCATTACCGCAATCGTGTGTTTAATTGTCCCATACGGATTTTGAATCTTTTCAAAAACCTGATTTGAATTTTCAGCCATCCGGATCTACCTTTCTATAGTTTAATGAAGTTATAAAATTTATTTTGCTTTAATATTCCCGTCTCTAACCTCATGCCTAAAGATTAACGGACGCAGGCCTGTACCGCAACTAAACCTTTGTTATTTATCAATTCCAGTAATTCGTCATTATAAGTGCCCGGTTGGAGCCAAATATTCTTGATCCCCAATTCCGAGGCTTCTTCGATTATCGCTTTACCGCGTTTTGGCGAAACCACCATATTAATGACCTCCGGTTTCCGGGGGAGCGAGCGCAAATCCCGGTAACAACGATCCCCTTCAACCTTTTCATACTTCGGGTTAACCGGATAAACTTCGTAACCCCTGGATTTAAGTTTTTTGTAAATTATATTTCCGTATTTATTAGGATCATTATTGGCGCCGACTACGGCCCATATTTTTTTCTTCAGTATCTCTTCATGCATAATATATGGATAACCCTTCTCTCCTTATTTATTTCATTAAATATTGTTTTTACCGGCAATAGCTTTTCTGCAACCAAAGACTAAAAAATAATATTTTCAATGGTATCATTTTAACCTTGATATAGATTTTAAAAATCGCCGCAGGCAGGGTCGCCGCATGTCCCTTCACCATTCGCATCGGTCATGCTCCCTACATTTTGGGGAGACGCTTGATAAAAATTGATTTCATCAATATCTCATCAAGCGTCGGTAATTAAATATGATACATTTAAGTTATTATTGCCTGGTCATTCGCGCTCCGCAATTCGGACAAGCCATTGAAGTACATGGCATCCCGGTTTGGTGAGGCGCTTTTGCCCCGCAATTGGGACAAACGCAATGACCTCCGGGTCCGGCAATATTATTCCGCATACCGCCCCGGCCGCGCCCCATTCCTCTTCCGGTCCGGGGACCTTGCCCCAATGGACCGGTTCCATCACCAAACGGCATTCTCATCCCCTCCTATCAATTGATATGATTTATACTTCATGCGGATGGTCACACTCACTTTTCTCAACCCCATATCCTTTTCCGGCTCCCGGCTTACAAAGGCTGGCCCCGCCCTGCAAACTGCCGGTCTCAAGTTTGCCAATCACATCGGCAACCTTGCCGCTGACCCCCATGATCGTTTCGATCCCAAATTCACTAAAAAAGTTGGTGGCCCGTGCTCCCATCCCACCGCAGACAATACATTCGGCTCCTTTCTGATGCAAAAACCGGGGAATAAATCCCGGCTCGTGTCCCGGATTATTCAGCATTTCCTTGTGGACTGTTTTCCCCTTCTCAATATCGACTAAAGTAAACGACGGGCATCTGCCGAAATGGGCTGAAACCAAATCTCCATCGGTTGAAATCGCAATTCTCAATTTAATGACCCCCTATACATTTTTTATAAATCACACGGCTCAAATAATGACGTTTCATATAAAAATAAAACCAATCGAACTTGCCAGATCTCACCTCTCACTTCCCACTTCCCACTCGAGTTTCTTCCAGAGGTTTTCTATTTCCATGGTAAACCGGCGGTTCCCGGTTTCCACCGGCGTCTTGAATTCTTGTAAAGCTTTCATAACCGCCGGATCATACGGGATTTTGCCGATAACGGGAAAACCGTTATCATTACAAAAGCTGTCAATCTCCGCCGTGATTTCGGGGTTTAAGTCATACTTATTGATGCATACCAAACCGGGAACCCGGAAATGCCGGGCAACACCCAAAACCCGTTCCAAATCGCTCAAACCCGACTTGGTCGGTTCAGCGACGGCAACCACGGCGCTGGCCCCGGTGATGGAAGCGATCACCACGCAGCCGATACCCGGCGAGCCGTCAATCAGCACCCATTTTTCGTCTTTTTTATATTGATCCAGTTTTTTACGAACTTCCGTGACCAGTTTGCCGGAACCTTCCGCGCCGCTATCCAACAACGCATGGGCAAAAGTTCCTCTGTCAGTGTTTGCTACATAAGTCTGCCCGGTCTTTACCTTTTCCAGGCGGATCGCCCCCGCCGGACAGACAATCGTACAAGCCCCACAACCCTCGCAATGCATCGGGATGATCCCGCAAGTATCGTTAACCGCGTTAAACCGGCATACTTCCTTACATTGGCCGCATTTTACACAAATGCCGGGATCGATAACCGCTTCCCTAGCGCCGTAGTAATCCTCCGTTAGTAAGACCTTATTATCCAACAGAATATGAAGATTGGGAGCGTCCACATCACAGTCGGCCAACATCTTCTCTTTGACCAGTAAGCTTAAAGAAGCCACCAGGGTACTTTTGCCGGTCCCGCCCTTACCGCTGACAAACGATATTTGTTTCACCCTTTAACGCCCCTCTCCGCTTTGGGGTCGCGCACACGCGCGCGCAACCTCCTGAAACCGGCTAATCCATGCCGGGTCAGCTTGGACCGGCAGAATACCTTTAGAATAGTTCTCCGCAACTTCCCGGGAAAAGGGGATTTCCATCAAGACTTCGATTCCATTTTCTTTACAGAATTCCTGAATCATCCGCTGATCGCCGGTTGCTTTATTGATTACCACTCCATAAGGAATCTTCATCTTTTTGACAAGTTCCACGGCTATTTTCAAATCGTGCAGTCCGAAAGGCGTCGGTTCAGTAACCAGGATGCAATAATCGCATCCGTCAATCGTCTGCACCACCTGGCAGGAAGCGCCCGGAGGACAATCCAGCACCACCGGCAGATGATTAGCCATCCGCTGCTTTAATTCCCGGATAACCGGGATACTGATCGGTTCTCCGATATTCAAACGGCCATGCAAAAAAGTCCCACCGGTTCCGGCTTCCACCACCCCAATTACCCGATGGGCTTCCTGAATTGCTCCGGCCGGACAGGATAACCGGCAGGCGCCGCAATGATGGCAAATCTCCGCAAAGAGCAATACCTTATCTTTAATCACCGCCAGGGCGTGAAATTGACAGGCCCTGGCGCAATTGCCGCACCCGTTGCACTTTGCCGGATCAACTTCGGGCACTGGTACTTTTACTTCATGAGTCTCTTGCAGTACCGGTTTTAAAAAAATCGCCCCATTGGGCTCCTCGACATCGCAATCGATATATTGACAGGAATCCAGGGCAAAAGCCAGGCTGGCGGAGACGGTCGTTTTCCCGGTCCCCCCCTTGCCGCTTAATACGGCGATCTTCATTTCGACCCTCCCATGCCGAAATGGGACGGTACCGTATTTTCAATCTTCTCCAACGCTCCCTTTTTGAACTCTTCCAGGTTTTGCCGGACCTGGTCCGGCGTACCCCGGTAAATGGGAATTTCAGCCGCTTTTAAGACACTCATGGCGTTTGGTCCCACATTACCGGTGATAACCGCACCGACTCCTTTATCCACCATCGTTTGGGCCGAAGTAATACCAGCCGCTCCGGCTGACGCCGTCGCCTGGTTGTCAATCGCTACAAACTGCATCGTCTCCGGATCGGCGATTAAAAAAAAGGCCGCCCTGCCAAAGCGCTGGTCCATTATGCTTTCCAGTGTATTCCCAGTTGCTGAAACGGCGACTTTCATTATCAACACCCTTCCTATCTTTAATTTTCAAATTTTTTATAACCGAAGCATATTGGCTTATGCCCATAAATATTGTATGCTTATTATGAGCATATGTCAATTATTTATCCAGAATTTAAGAAACAATAGTCTCCTACATTAACTCCGAGATCACCGGCAATTACCGGACATTTTGCCTTAAGTAAAAAAAAGAGTTCCCTTTTTTCTTCCGATAGAGTTTCATAATTACCCTGACCTTTACTAATCACAATGTCGGCTTCCTTGAAAATTTTTTGAAACTCACGATCGCACTCGGTTCGAATAACTCCCGGAGCATCGCACCCGGTGGATACGACCCTCACTTGCCGGTTTAACCCCGCCAATTCCGCATCTTCGATGGTGACGTCATTAATAATCGGACCGCTGCGAACGGCATAGCTAATTTCCAAGTTCAACAATTCTTCAATCAAAACCTTATCAAATACCGTTTCCCCCGCATTATCGCCGATAATCAGCATTGTCCGCGCGTTTTTTAAACGCTCCCGAAACCGTTCGATATCGCAGATTTTAAACTCTTTGGGAAGTTCTTCTTTTAAATAGTCATTGTCCTTTAATTCACTGTTGATGGCGGCATCGAAAGCATTTCCGATCGCGGCGATCTTTAAGACCCAATAAAGCCTGTCGCATTTTTGAAATAAAAAGCGCTTAAGATCCGGGTAATACTGTAAAGCCAAGTTAAGGTGTTTTTGTTTAATGTTTTGATAAGGATCCGCGATGCCGGTATATTGTTTTACCAAAAAATGCAGCGCCCGCCCCACTTCCGGTGCATAACGGAAAGAATTATAATCCTTAACAATATTAAGGCCGGCTTTCAAAATTTTCGCCTGTATCGCCTCGTCATCCGTGGCCATCCGGGAAGCTCTTAAAACCTGGCTTAAAAAGCAGGGAAGACAATCCAATTGAATCTTCATCACATTTGAATCCTTTCAACACTAAATATCATCATATTATAAAAAAAATGGTAGAGGCTTGCCCAAGGCCTCATTTATATTCTACTTCCGATTACTGATTACTCCCCACTTTTCTGTAGCTCATTCAAACGTTCTTTGGCATTTTTCAGCGACTGCTCCATCATCTCGATTTGACCGGTAAGCATCCGCGCCTCCGTAGCCGGATCAAGGCCATCCGCCGGATAAAAGGCTTCACGCATGCTCGCATAAGCCGGCATAGAAGGTACAGCCGCCGCAAATTTCGGAAACCGAGCCCAACCCGGGATCCCGGTAGCCCAAAATCCCCGGTGAAATCCACGACCGCCGCCCCGGCCGAAACCGCATCCAAAACCAGGATTGATAAAACCCGGTACCGAATACCCGTTGCAGTATCCGGCGGCTCGTCCGGTCATTGATCCTAACCCGTTTGGTCCGGTACCATCTCCTCTTGGCATCATTCTCACCTCCTTTTTATTTTTATGGGCATATGCTAATATCTTTCAAAAATTATTATATAATCATTTTGGGCATTTGTCAATAATTATTTATATCAACACTTTGGCAACCCCGCTAAAAAATAACCCGGAATTTCAATCAAGGTATTTAACGTGATTGAAAACCGGATTTATCGTTTGGATTTGGAATTTTATTTGGCAGGGGTCAAATCAAGTAAGTTTTTTCTTAGTGTGTATAATCAATGATTCTGATTTTTTCGCCCACTTTTTTGGCGATGGCCTCTTTTATAACCGCCGCGTGCGGGCAGGCGAATCCAATGGGATTTCCTTTGGTAATGCAGGAAGCTAAGACAATGGCATCCGCTCCCCGTTCCGCCATCGCCGCCGCGCGAGTCACCGCTTTTTTGCCGGGGCAGCCTCCGCAGGTAGTTATGCCAATAAGTTCAATATCTTCGCTAATTCCTTCGAAAGCGCCTTTTTTAGCCTTGATGAACTTCAAATCAGTA
>JBJKPO010000494.1:0-10087 GCA_046706235.1 Bacillota bacterium
ATACTGTTGAACCGCCTCTTGATAAGGTATATAAGCATAGTTTGCTTTATTTATCTCTTCTTTAGTCAATTGGCCGGGGGCGTAAGTTATTTTAAATCGTCCCTCCGAGGAACCGTGAATTAAATGAGCGGCCACCGATAAGTTATCCCGGAGCTCCGCCGTTTTGGAAACCAGTTGCAAAACCCGTTTGCTGCCGATATAGCCGTATTCCCTGATTAAACGGTCAATTCCCTCGTCTTCCCCAAATCGTTGCACTCCCGGAGCCAGAATAATCAACTCGCCACCGTCGGCGATCGCCATCCGGGTCCGGTAGATTGCTTTATTTCCCAGCCAGGTGCTTTTAAACTCCTCCGCGTCCAAATTAACCACCACTTTCGATAATGGCTTTTCCAGCAGGATCAGGTTCCGCTTTTGACTTACATCAACCGCTGCCTCAAAGATTCGCCGCTCAGAACCAATGAACAAACCATCGATCCGGTTATTTCCATTTTGGCCGGAACTAACCGTGAGGATATACTCAAGCGGGAGAGCCTTCAAAAAATGCTCGCGGGCGTAATCAAAGACCCGGTGAACAGGTGAATGATCCCGGCCCATAATCCGTTCCATTCCATAAGCGGCGCCCAAGAAATGAGATTTATTAATCAGATCCGTACCGCCGCAACCCACGAAAATGTTTTTATAATAACCGGCCATACCGGCCACTTCATGCGGAACCACCTGGCCTATGGAAATAATTAGATCGTATTTTGTATCCAATAACCGGCGGTTAATTTGAACATCGATGGGGTAATTCACTAGTCCACCTGATATTTCAGATATATATTCCGCGGGGACCGTTCCGATTTTAACCGTATCATTTCGCCAGTCATGAACCAGGAAACGCTCTAAAGGAATTGCGGCGCCGAACATCTTTTGAATTTCCGGTGGGGTCATGGGAAGATGCGTTCCCAAGGCCGGCATGATTTCCACCCGGCAAACCGGCGCCAGCATCGGATATAGTAATTGGACAATCAAACCGGCCTGGGAATGCAACCGGGTTAAATCGGGCGGCAGTAATAAAACCTGTCGCGGTTTTACTGAAGAACTTTCCAGCCAGGTTCGTAATTCGTCCGTTAATCGTTCGCGATCAATCCCCTGTTCCGGGATTAACTGAATTTCTTTCATGGCGCGCCTTTCGTTTTCCTGGTTCACTATACGCTATAAGTGGTCGAAGCGGTATTACCGCCGCGTCCGGTCCAATTGGTATGGAAAAACTCACCCCGCGGTTTGTCAACCCGTTCGTAGGTATGAGCACCGAAGTAATCACGCTGGGCCTGGAGTAAATTAGCCGGAAGTCTCTCGGCGCGGTAACCATCATAATAACAAAGGGCGGAAGCAAAAGCCGGAACCGGAATTCCATTCATGAATGCGGCCGCGCAAACTTTTCGCCAGCCATCCTGGGATGAGTCGATTTTTTCTTTGAAAAACGGATCGAGTAACAGATTGGCGAGGTCGGGGTTTTGATCAAACGCTTCTTTTATCTTCCCCAGGAATACGGAACGAATAATACAACCGCCGCGCCACATCAAAGCAATTCCGCCGTAATTCAAATTCCAACCGTAGGTCCGAGCGGCTGACCGCATCAGAGTGTACCCTTGAGCATAAGAAACAATTTTAGACGCATAAAGCGCCTTCCGGATATCCTCGATAAATGCTTTTTTATCTCCGGTAAACTCCGGTTTCGGACCGTCTAAAACTTTAGAAGCGGCTATCCGTTCATTTTTAATCGCGGAAAGGCACCGGGCAAATACCGATTCACCAATCAAAGTCAATGGTACGCCTTCATCCAGAGCGGCAATCCCGGTCCATTTACCAGTGCCTTTTTGACCGGCGGTATCCAGGATTATATCCACCATCGGCCGGCCGTCGTCATCCTTAAAGTCAAGGATATCACGGGTAATTTCAATCAGGTAGCTGTCCAAATCCCCCAGGTTCCATTCCTTGAAAACCTGGTGCATTTCGGTGGCGGACATTCCCAAAAGATCTTTCATCAACTGGTATGCTTCGCAGGTTAACTGCATATCGCCGTATTCGATGCCGTTATGAACCATTTTAACGAAATGGCCGGCGCCGTTCTCGCCAACCCAATCGCAACAAGGGCTTCCATCGGCAACTTTGGCGGCAATCGCTTGAAAAATCGGTTTCACATGAGGCCAAGCCGCTGGAGAACCCCCCGGCATGATACTCGGGCCTTTCAATGCCCCCTCTTCCCCGCCGGAAACACCGGTTCCGATATAAAGCAAACCTTTGCTTTCCACATATTTGGTACGGCGAATAGTATCCGGGAAATGGGAATTACCCCCATCAATAATGATGTCGCCGGCTTCAAGACATGGAATTAATGTTTCAATAAAATCATCGACCGGTTGGCCCGCTTTGACCATCAACATGATTTTACGGGGTTTTTTTAGTGAATCAATCAATTCCTTGACGGAAAAAGTCCCGATGATATTTTTACCTTTGGCCCGGCCTTGAATAAAATTATTCACCTTTTCCACCGTCCGGTTATAAACCGCGACTGTAAATCCTTTACTTTCCATATTCATGACCAGGTTCTCACCCATCACGGCCAACCCGATCAATCCAATGTCCGCTTTGCTCATCATAAATCCTCCTAAAAATAGTTTATTTTAGTCAAATGTCGAATATCGAAAGTCAAAAATCAGCATAAACACAGTCAAAAGTCAAACCAATTTTTAGACACTAGATATTGAGACCTTGGACATTAGACTGAAGTTCACCGTTTTACCCTCGCATTTCCTTCCCAGATGCCCCAAATCTGTTCTTCATCGGCAGGCTGAGCGTAATCGGTGAGAAATGTCGCGGCCAATGCCCCGCCGGCCCACCCGAATTGAATCCATTGTTCCGGTTCCCATCCCTTAAGAATCGCATAAAGCATGCCGCCTACAAAACCATCTCCGCCCCCGATACGATCGTTCACGTTGATTTCGCGCGGTTCCACCACATACCAATTCTCTTCCTCCAGCATAATGGCTCCCCATAAATGTTGATTGGCATTGATAACCTGGCGCAAGGTTGTGGCAAAAACCGAGGCATTGGGAAACGCCTGCTTCACCCGGTTAATCATCAGTTTAAAATTATCGATTTTGACGGTAAGATCTTTCCCGCCGGCTTCCGGTCCTTCAATTCCCAGGCATAACTGAAAATCCTCCTCATTCCCGACTAGAATATCCGAAATGCCGGCAATTTCAGTAAAAATATCCCGCAGTTCCTTTTCACGGTCCTTCCAAAATGAGGCCCGGTAATTAAGATCAAATGAAATCCGGGTACCGTATTTTTTTGCGACCCTGGCAAGTTCAAGACAAAAAATACCTGTTTCAGGGGAAAGTGCGCCGATAAGTCCTGATAAGTGTAAAATTTGGACACCTTCCTTGCCGAAAATTCTATCTAAATCAAAGTCCTTGATATTAAGGATCCTTCCAACCTCTCCGGCCCGGTCATTCAGTACTCGCGGTCCGCGGGAACCAAAGCCGCTATCGGCAATATTAAACTGATGACGGTAACCCCACGGTCCGCCTTGCGGAACTTCGTTCCCTTCATAGGCCATATGACGGCCGGCCAGGTTATTTTTAATAAACTGAGCAATCGGGCTGTCCTTCACAAAAATAGTCAAAACCTTCACGGGAAGCCCAAGATAAGATGCAATGCTGGCCACATTGGTTTCCGCGCTGGTAGCCTGCATTATAAAAGTATCGCTGCTATGAACCGGATGCCCGTCGAGCGGGGCGATCCGTACTCCCATGCTGGAAGGTACGATTAAGGAATAAGTATAATCTTTTCGTAGTTCTATTTTCATAATATTCCTCCCGAATATATAGTCCAAAGTCAAAGGTCGAATGTCAAACAATAAAACCAGTCAAATGTTCAATGTCAAAAGTCAAATATCATTAAAACAGCTATAATGTTTCGATATTTAACTTTTAACTTTTGATTTTCGACATTGGACTTTCGACCTTCGACTGTTTTAGACTCCGCTGAATGCGGAAAAACCACCGTCCACCGGAACCACGATCCCGGTTATAAAAACCGATGCATCGGAAACCAGCCATAAGAGTGTGCCGATCAAGTCCTCCGGTTCTCCGAACCGGTTCATCGGTGTATGCGAAATGACTTGTTGTCCCCTTGGAGTCAGTTCCCCGGTGTTTTCAACAGTCATTAGATAACGGTTTTGTTCGGTAATGAAAAATCCCGGCGCAATCGCGTTCACTCTTATTTTGGGGGAATAATTCCGATTCATGTGAACGGCCAGCCATTGAGTAAAGTTATTAATCGCCGCTTTGGCCGACGAATAGGCAACCACTCTGGTAAGCGGACGGTATGAATTCATGGATGAAATATTGATAATAACTCCATCCCCTTGATCAGCCATGACCCGGCCAAAAACCTGGGTGGTTAAAACCGTACCTAATAAATTTAAATCAAAAACCCATTGAATCGCCCCGGCGGGAATATCAAAGAACTTTTGAATATCATCGGCGGTAGCTTCTTTTTTATTGCCTCCGGCGCCGTTGACTAAAATATCTATCCGGTTGAACTCTTTAAGTATTATATCTTTAGCGGCTTCCAACGATGTCTTGTCCAATATATCTGCTTTTACCGGCAGCGCCGTTCCACCACCGGACCGGATTTGTTCCGCAAGTTGCCCTGCTTTCACTTCATTGATATCCAATAGGGCAACCTTAACCCCTTCTTTTGCTAAAGCCTTAGCCATTTCACCGCACAGTACTCCGGCAGCACCGGTAATGACCGCGGTTTTGCCTTGAATGTTAAAAAGTCGACTCATTGATACTCCTCTTTTCATTTAATAAAAATTTAGAACGGGACTTTGCCCGTACTATCCCGAACCACTAAAACCGGGGTTAGAATTGTCTTTTTTGAAACCTGCCGGTCTTTTAAAACATCAAATAAAATCTTAACCGCGCCTGCCGCCATCGCCTCGATCATATTATTCACCGAAGTTAATCTCGGAGTATTAATCTCTGTTAATATGGAATTGTTATAACCGATCACCGAAACATCGTCGGGAATCCGGTAATTGTTTGCCGTAAGTTCCTTAATTGCGCCAATAGCCGTAATATCTTCTCCGGTAATAATGGCGGTGAATTTTTGACCGGATTCGATAATCTGACGGACTCCGGACCGGCCTCCTTCCAAACTACGGTTAATTTCGATTACTTTTGACTCGGTTAATCCATATTCCTTCACTGCTTTTTTAAACCCATCCGCCTTGGCCATACCGCTAAAACTCCGGATATCGCATAAATAATGAATCCTTTTATGCCCAAGTTGAACCAAAAAACTAGCCGCATCGTAAATTCCCTGCGTATCATTACAGACAATCGAATAAATACGTTCAGCTTCTAAAAAACTATTAATCATAACCACGGGAACAATCTTACTGGCATTAATAATATGGGTATTGCCGGAGCGTTCCTTGAATACCGAACCTACTAATATTAACCCGTCAACTTGCTTTTCCAGCATCACCCGCAGATACCTTTTCTTTTCGCCCAACTCGCCGCCGGTATTGGATAAAATTACGTTATAACCCAATTCCGTAAAGTGACGTTCAATATTGTAAGTCATGTTGGCAAAGTACAAATCGCGAACATCCATTAATAAAACTCCGATGGTTTTCATGGAGTTTTTAACCAATCCCCGGGCTACCGCATTCGCGACATAATTATTTTCGTTAATAATTTGCAGAACTCTATCTCTAGTCTCCGGTTTAACTTTTCCCGGTTCGTTTAAAACCCTGGATACGGTAGCAATCGAGACCCCCGCCAACCTGGCGACATCATCCATTCGCATAATAATCACCTGAATTTATATTAAAGAAGGCAAATTATTTAAATATGAAGGGAAAATTCATATGTACTTTCGGATTAAGATTTACATCAACCGGCAAAAGCTTTCAAAGTTACGCACGAAAAGTTGTTCATAATCGCGCCGGATCTCTTCAACCGCAGGTGCCCACCCGGTTGATAATAAATCCTGGTATTTTTGAAATAAAACTTGCGAAATAATTTCCCGGCTGTGATCCCATTTATAAATCAATTGATCCAGGACCCGGGCGTCGGAGTGCTGGGGAATATAACTTAAACCCAATAACTCGGTCCGCATTTCGGTCAGTTCCCGGATTAACGAAGGGCAATTTAAAAACCACCAACAACCAAAGAGCATCAGATTGCTGAACTTACGCGCGGCGACACACAATTCGTGTTGATTTTCCCGTGATAACACGGTTACTAAAAAACGATTGTCAGGATTAGCCGAACATAAATTTTCGATTGCGGCAACGGACGCCCGGCCCACCGCATCGCCGGCCAAACCCAAATCGGGGTTAACGGCCCGTTTTACTCCAATCATCAACGCCAAAGGCCGACCGGTTTCCCGGCAGGATGGTAGAATTACCGTATCTAAAATACGATCGTTAATGCCTCCGGCAGGATAATTAAAGGTTGGCGGAAGCGAAACCGCCAGATACATTGGGTTCATTAGCCGAATCCGGTCATCCAAAAAACGCCGCAATTCACTGACAGTAAGGCTGGAAAAATCACATTCCGCTTGATACCCTTCCTTTTGAACGGTCGTAACGGTTTTCGGCCAATCAATAAAAAAACTATCGAGCCGGAGCGCCGTTCGGAATCGCGGATCTATCTCCACCCCTTTTTCCCAAACAGAATTTTCGGTTGAATTAAACGGATCGTTAGTCATCACCAGATACTTTATCCCGGCGATTTGAAAGATAGTATCAATATGTTCCCGAGGCGTCAAAGAGGCAAAATACTCCCGGTACCGGTTTAAATTACGGGAGGCAACATCCAGGCCAAGCTTTTTTAATACGGTTAATACTCCACGGCAACTTTCGCTAACCGGAGTATGTTCTAAAAATAAAGTTCGCCATATTAAATCGGCTTGCTCGATACGAGAAAGTTTCCAAAATTTTTTAATCTGTCCCGGGAGATAGCGTAATGTTTCCGCTATTAAATAATGATAAGTCAATAAATCGTCAATGCCTCGCAGCAACAACGGTCCGTATGAGGAAGGGTACAAGTGAGTATGCATATCGATTATTGGAGTTTCGGTAATAACCCGCCGGATAGTTTCTTCTAAAACTTGAGGGGATTTTAACATTATACAGTCTCCAGTTTTTTGTAAGCGCTAACATTAAAAAATATAACACTCTTTCCGGTTGAGATCAAGTAAAACGAAATATTTATACCGGTTGAAACATTAATTTAACATTGAAAATATATAGAGCGCTTTAAAGCGCTCTATCCTTACACTAAATCCAGTTCATCATCGGGTATGTCAAAATTTCCATAAACATTTTGAACGTCATCATTATCTTCCAGGGCATCTACCAGTTTTAATACTTGCCGTGCTTGGTCTCCGGTAACTTCGACGGTATTTTGAGGAATCATTGAAACTTCAACCGTTTTTAAGGGTATCTTCATGGTGTCCAGATATTTACGCACCGCTTCCAATTGACTCGGTCCGGTATAAATTTCATAAGTTTCATCGGCGCTTTTCAAATCCTCGGCACCGGCCTCAATGGCCAGTTCAAACATCTGATCCTCATTTTTCCCGGAAGCCTCGACTTCAATAATGATTAATCCTTTCGGCTCAAACATCCAGGAAACACATCCGGCCTCACCGAGATTGCCGTTATTGCGCGAAAATATATAACGCATTTCACCGGCGGTACGGTTCCGGTTATCGGTAAGCGCTTGTACTAACAATGCAACTCCACCCGGTCCGTATCCTTCGTAAAAAACCTCTTCGAATTGAGCGGCGTCGGATGATTCACCGGTACCCCGTTTAATGGCCCGTTGAATATTATCGTTGGGCATATTAACTTCTTTAGCTTTTAGAACCGCCAATCGTAACCGGAAATTATGTTCCGGATCCCCACCGCCGGCTTTAGCGGCTACAATTATTTCTCGGGTTACTTTCGTAAAAGCGTTAGCCCGTTTAGAATCGGTTGCTTCCTTTTTTCGTTTAATCGTTGCCCACTTGGAATGCCCGGACATCGGCAGCACCTCTTGAAATTATAATGTCTATACCAGTTTTTACAGTCCTATAGACAGTATACCCGAAGCTAACTCAGAAATCAAGTATCGGACTTTTTTACAGGACTTTTAGTGGAATTTAGTAGAGTAAAGCTGGTTTTTAAAAATGTATGGAATTTTTCAATCAAATAGATCGGGTGTTAATTTTATACTAAAATTCAAACAAAAAATTGCATAAGAAAACAAAGGATGGTAAAATAAATTACAGAACGTTAATTTATGTAAACTTCTTTAGCGTTACATTATTATATAACAGGTGTCTTAATTTTGAGAAGTACAGTCAAAGCCAATAGTATTACTAATTGTGTAATTAACCCGGCCGTTAGTCTAGGTCGGGTTTGTTTATTTTTGGATTAAAATCAAGTTAAATTTTGACATTTACCATTTGACTTCGACCGAGTTTGCAGGAGGCTCTTGTGATAAAAAAGTTATTCATACTAATCGGTATAATCATACACATATTTGTCATAAGCATCCCGGTAGCGGCTGTCGGCTGCAAAAAGTCCATCGGGATAAAAATAATGTAAAAAGATGAGTCTAATCCCAAAATTTAGGCTCATCTTTTCAAATCAAAACGATAAAAATAAGGGTTGATTTCATTTTACAGCTTCCATATTTAGTTAAATCTTCGATGAATCAACGTAATAAACTAAGCATTCAAGTCATGAACGCTTTTTCAATAGAAATGAAAAGTATTATCTCAAGCGGTTTTCCGGTAATTGTGATACAGCCCGCCCAGAACCGGTTCGGCAACCAATGAAGTAGCGTCAATCGCTGTTTCCATTGATTTTACCGATAAAACTGGAGTCTCCCGTCCGATACCCTGATGCGTTCTGCTGGGATTGTAATAACGATTGACATATTCCTTAAGCAAGTATTCCAGATGCTTTTCATTGAATGGAATGATGTGATCCAGCAGTTCACGGCGAAGAATACCAATTGTTCTTTCACAAATTCCGTTTTGCCAGGGTGAACGGTATCCTGTTCTGACAGATTGGATCTTTGTGTTAGCCAAAAACTCCTGAAATTCTTTACTTACAAAGATACTATCATTATCAGGAATCAAATATTCCGGTTGCATCCCGTAAGGAGTAGCTTCTTTTAGTTGTTGAGCAACCCAAGCGGAGGTGGGATGGCCGGTGACTGCAAAATGTTTGATTTCCCGGCGTTCGTGGCTGATGATTACAAAGACATATAACATTTTGAAATAAATCGTGGGAACCGTAAAGAAGTCCATCGACCAAATATGTTTTCGGTGATTGGTGAGAAAGGTTTTCCATGATTGAATTGACTTTTCGCCGGGAGGTCTTCGAATTGACGGCAAATACTTTGCGATGGTATTAGGAGCCAGAACATCGGTTATTCCGAGATTGATGAGTTGATCATGAATCCGTTCCGGCGACCATAGGGGATTCTCTTTATAGATACGTTTAATCAGAGCGATTGTCGTCCGGGATATCGATGGTCTGCCATGTGGTTTTGATTTTTCGAACCGGAAGTCCATTGTATTCGCAAACAGCTTATTTTCTTCCATTTGGAGGTCCTCCTTTGATTAATGAACGGTCGGCGAAACCTGTTCTATTTTTCAAAAGAGGACTTCTCCGTCATCCGTATAGGCCAATATTAAATTAGGGTTTTCACAACGCTTTTAAATTAATCTAGGTGTAAAACACATTATTTTCTTCGAAAAGAAGAGGTGGCTACAAGTTGTTGTAATACCTGGTATAACCGGACCAGTAAGCCGGCGATTAATAAAAAGGCAAGTAAAGTACTTAAAGGATTTCGCAAAAATAATAAAAAATCGTATGCCCCGTGACTGGCAAAAGCCAATAAAAAACCATTCAGCAACAAAAAAGGTTGATGATAAGATATTAATTTGTACCGGCTGATTTAATAACCTTCCCAACCATTGAACGAGGCGTGAGCCAGGGTTGTTACGACAGCCCTCAGGG
>JBJKPO010000495.1:0-1024 GCA_046706235.1 Bacillota bacterium
CCTCCGGCCTTCGTTCGGAAACTCGAGCAGAGGGGTTGACGATCCGCGAATCCGCGCTAATATCAGCGAAATTGTCAACCGGTTGGTGGAAAAATGACTTATCAGCATCAGCAATTGGCGGACGGACGATGGCGCGAATTTCCCTTTATTACTCAACTCGCCAATATCGGCAGCGAGGTTGAAAGGGCCATTAAATGGAAAAACAAGAATCAACCCGAATATTTCAAGCGGGCTTTTGAACGGATGTTGGAATTAATCGATCTTACCGCCGCCGATCCCAAAAATCGCAAACGGCTCAAGGAACTGTTGCGCGCCCGGGAAATGCTGGTCGATTACTTAATGTACGATAATCAATACCATTCAACCGACCGCCAGTGGCAGAGGTACTTTTATTATTTTACTTATTTAAACAACAAACCAAAATCCGGTGAAAATCCTTAACTGTTTATACAATGATTAAGACCCTTTGTCCCTGGAAGGGATAACCACCATCCTCCGCAGTAACTTTTTTTTGCATATTCCATGTTATTAAACCTGAATCCGGCAAGTAACTTAAAAGTCTTTCTAACATAGGGATTTGCCGGATCAAGGTTAAAATCAGGTTAATAAATTTAATCTGTAATCTTCAATTTTCAATCTTTTTATCCGTTTTTATCCTTTCGGCTTAAACAGTAAAGCCCCCAAAAAGCCGAAAATAATCGCCGCCGAGATTCCGGCGCTGGTAACCTCAAAAATTCCGGTAATCACTCCAACGATCCCATCTCGCTTTGCCTCAAAAAGAGCTCCTTTTAGTAAAGAATTTCCAAAACTGCTGATCGGCACCGAGGCCCCGGCCCCGGCAAACTTAATTAACGGGTCGTATAAACCCAAACCTCCCAGCACGGCCCCGGCCACCACCAAGGTGCACATCGTATGCGCCGGCGTCAATTTGAAAACATCCATCAGTATCTGTCCGATAACGCAAATTCCCCCGCCCACTACAAATGCGAAGATAAATCTCTCCAAAGAAATAACCCCACTTTTT
>JBJKPO010000496.1:0-4959 GCA_046706235.1 Bacillota bacterium
TTTTGAAACAGCAGGAATGGGAGATGCTTCCACGAATATATAATCATACACAATCGTACACCTTTGATATTCAAACAAGAAAAATGAACACCAAAGGGGTGGCTTGCTTAAAATGGAAGACGAGGAATTAAAATATTGGCTATGGTGGAACCGAGTACCGGGAGTGGGGCCGGTACGTTTTTACAAATTATTAGAAACATTTGGCAGTATGAAAGATGCTTGGCATTCATCATTGTCCGAATTACGATCATTGATCGGAGAAAAAGTGGTATCCAGCCTTCAGGAGACAAAAACTAATTGGGATCCTGATCTCGAAATGGAGAAAATAAAGCGGTATGGATATCGGATTTATTGTTTTATCAATCCTGACTATCCCCCTTTATTGAAGAAAATTTCGGATCCTCCGCCCGTCTTATACGCCAGAGGCAAATTTGAGTATGGCGATGATGTTGCGGTCGCCATAATTGGTACTCGTAATCCGACTCCGATGGGTGCCCATAATGCCAGAGAATTTTCCGCTTGTTTATCGCGGCAGGGCCTGGCCATTGTTAGCGGTATGGCTCGCGGAATTGATTCCGAAGGGCATCGGGGCGCAATTGAAGCCGGGGGTAGAACAATTGCGGTATTGGGATCGGGAGTGGATATTGCTTATCCCCCGGAGAATGAATCATTGGTAGAAGAAATTATAACTCATGGAGTAGTGATTTCGGAATTTCCAATCGGCACCGAACCTCTTGCCAAAAATTTTCCGGCCCGGAATAGGATTATCAGTGGTTTAAGCTTGGGAATTATTGTAGTTGAAGCGGCCCAAGACAGCGGTTCTTTAATTACCGCGGGTTTTGCGCTCGAACAAGGCCGGGAAGTTTTCGCGGTACCCGGGAATATTGCAAGCGAGGGTAGTAAAGGGCCACATCGTTTGATTAAACAAGGCGCCAAATTAATCGAGAATTATATTGATGTTTTAACAGAATTGTCAATTCCATATTTAGCAACCACGGAAACTGATCAAGCCGCGGTTGATTCTTTAAGCGACATTGAAAAAAGAGTCATTCAGGTAATGACACGTGAACCGCTTCATATCGATCAAATATTAAGACGCTCCGCTCTGGCGTCGGCCCAGGTGAATTCGGCGTTGATTCAACTCGAACTTAAAGGAACCGTTAAAAGGTATCCCGGTCAGTTATATGTAAGGGTTAAATAAATGGAAAAAGGTTTACTTTACAAATTGATTAAAATAATATAAGATAACTTCGTCGATTTCGCCAATCCTTGTTTTATTATTCCATGGAATCCGTTTTTAGAATTGGAAACCTTTTAATATTAAGAAGAACTCCCGAATTGCCGAAAGTATATTTATAGGCACGTTGCGCGTTATATGCCTTCAATATGCAGCCATGGCGAGAGGTGGTATAATAATGGAGCGTGTAATTGAGATTGTTAATTATTTAATGAAACAGGTTTATAATCAAGGAGAGAACTCTTGCAGTGAAAAAGATTTAGTGGATTCATTAGTTCAATTGGGTTATAGCCCTAATGAGATTAATGTTGCATTTAGACTTTTGTATTCCTTTCCAAGTTCCATTAAGGCCGACAATGAATTAAAGAAGGACGAGCCTCTTAATTTACAAGAAGGATTCAGGATATTTAGCCCGGATGAACAAAAAAAACTATCGGTTGCTTGTCAAAGCGAGATTATTCGTTTAATGAGCAGTTCGTTATTGACTTTGGAGGAATTGGAATTGATTTTGTTGGAAGCCTATCAGATGGACTCGGGTGAGATTGGTTTAAAAGAACTTGGGAATATTATACATAAGGTGATTACGGATCAGGAAAGACTGATGATGATTTTACCGCCACCGCTTTCGGAAGGGAATCCGACTTTTTTTCTAAATTAGTTTTTAAATAATTGGGTTATAAGTAACCCATTTTTTATTTAAAATAATAACATATTTTTATTTTTTACATCAATACGATTAAACGCTAAATGGCGTTGGACGAAGTTTAGTGTGGAGGTATGAGGAAGTGGGTTCATTAGTAATTGTTGAATCACCGGCAAAAGCTAAAACAATTGAAAAATATCTAGGCAAAAAGTATTCGGTAAAAGCATCCATGGGACATGTGATTGATTTACCAAAAAGCCAGTATGGAGTCGATATTCAAAATGGTTTTAAACCGAAATATATTAAAATACGGGGAAAAGCCAAATTAATCAAAGAATTGCAAGAATCCGCCAAAAAAGCCGATTCGATATTCCTGGCCACGGACCCCGATCGCGAAGGGGAAGCCATATCATGGCATTTGGCCAATACTCTCGAAGTAAAAGATAAACCGGTGAAACGGATTGAATTTTATGAAATTACCAAAAAGGCGATTGAAAACTCTTTAAAGAACCCGAGAGACATTGATATCGACAAGGTATATGCCCAACAAGCCCGGAGGATTTTAGATCGGATTGTTGGTTACGAGCTCAGTCCTTTATTATGGAAAAAAGTACGCTGGGGGTTAAGCGCCGGCAGGGTCCAATCGGTGGCGGTCCGGTTAATTTGCGAGCGCGAACGGGAAATATCCGCTTTTATCCCGGAAGAGTATTGGAGTATTACCGGTAAGTTTTTGACTGCTAAGAAGGAAAATTTTGTTGCCAAATTAACCACATATCGTAAAAAGAAGCTTGAACCGAAGAATGAGGCGGAAGCTAAAGCAATTCAGATTGATTTGAATCAGATATCGTTTCAGGTGGGCGAGGTTAAGAAAAAGGAACGATTGCGTTTTCCGGCGCCACCGTTTATTACCAGTAGTCTCCAGCAGGAAGCGGCCCGAAAATTAGGCTTTGGCGCCCGTAAAACGATGATGGTCGCCCAACAGTTATATGAAGGTTTGGAACTTGGCGGTGAAGGAGTTGACGGTTTGATTACTTATATGAGAACCGATTCGGTCCGGATAGCCGCCGAAGCCCGGGATGAAGCGAGAAATGTGATTAAAGAACGTTACGGACCTCCATTTTTACCGGAGGAAAGTCCGGTTTATAAAACCAAAGCGGCAACCGCCCAAGAAGCCCATGAAGCGATCCGTCCGACCCGAATCGCTCGAAATCCTGAATCCATTAAAGAATTCCTTAATAAGGATCAGTTCCGGTTATATCAATTGATTTGGAGCCGGTTTATCGCAAGCCAGATGCGGCCGGCGGTTTTAGATACGGTTTCCGCCGATATCACCGCCGGGGATTACGTATTTAAAGCTAACGGCAGTGTAGTTAGATTTCCGGGGTTTTTAGAGGTTTATCAAGAGGGCCGGGATGATGAAAGCGTGGAAGAGGAAACCCGGCTACCTGAATTAACGCCTCAGGAACCGGTCCAACTTAGGAAACTGGATTTAAAACAACACTTTACGCAACCACCGCCGCGGTTTACCGAGGCTACATTGATAAAAACTCTGGAAGAAAAAGGAATCGGCCGGCCGAGTACTTATGCACCGACTATTGATACGGTTTTAAAACGAAATTATGTTCAACTTGATGAGAAACGGTTTAAACCAACCGATTTAGGGCAAATCGTGATCGATATATTAAAGCAAAAATTTGCGGCGATCGTCGATTATGATTTTACTGCTGAAATGGAAGAAAAACTGGATAAAATTGCCGCCGGGGATCTTGATTGGATTAAGGTATTGGCCGATTTTTATTACCCATTTAACCAGGATGTTCAAAAAGCGGCCACGGATATTGAGAAGGTTGAAATTCCCCGGGAGGAAAGCGATGTCCCGTGTGAAAAATGCGGCCGGATGATGGTTTATAAATACGGCCGGTTTGGAAAGTTTTTGGCCTGTCCCGGTTATCCGGAATGTAAAAACACTAAACCGGTTCATAAAACCCTGGGAGTAAAATGCCCTAAATGCGGAAACGGCGATGTTTTGGAACGAAGATCAAAAAAAGGGCGTTTATTTTACGGGTGCAATCAATATCCCAATTGTGATTTCACCAGTTGGGAGAGGCCCTTTAAAGAACCTTGTCCCCAGTGTAATTCGATGTGTGTTCTTAAAGGCAATAAAGAGTCCAAAAAAATAATATGTTTAAAGGAAGGATGCGGTTATACCGCGGATATAACCGAAGATACCTAAAGTTGATCCAAAAAGTTACCATTGTAGGAGCGGGGCTGGCCGGATCGGAGGCCGCCTGGCAACTTGCCAAACGGGGCCTGGCCGTGGAATTATGGGAAATGCGGCCTGAAAAATCAACACCGGCCCATCATACCGGATTGTTTTCCGAATTAGTCTGCAGTAATTCGTTTCGGGGAGCTTCGCTAGAAAATGCGGTCGGGCTTTTAAAAGAAGAGATGCGCCGGCTTGATTCCTTGATTATTCAAGCCGCCGATTTGACTAAAGTCCCGGCCGGAGGCGCTTTGGCGGTAGATCGGCACCAATTTGCGGGTAAGATAACGGAAATTTTATCTAATCATTCATTAATCGAGGTTCACCGGGCCGAAATCAAGGAAATTCCCCCGGGACCCGTAATTATTGCTTCCGGCCCTTTAACCTCGGACGATTTGGCGAAAACGATCCATGGTTTTATTGGCCGGGATTATTTCTATTTTTATGATGCCGCGGCGCCGATTGTAACCGGTGATTCAATCAATCGCGCCATCGCCTTTGAGGCTTCACGGTATGGTAAAGGGGATGGCGCATATTTGAATTGTCCTTTCAGTAAGGATGAATATCAACACTTTTGGGAAGAACTGGTTGGAGCCGAAGTTTCCGAAAGCCATTTACCGGATGAACGGGCGCTGTTTTTTGAAGGCTGTATGCCGGTTGAGATCCTTGCTAAAAGAGGAATTGATACCCTTCGTTATGGGCCGATGAAACCGGTGGGATTAATTAACCCGGCCACCGGAAGACGTCCTTACGCCGTCGTGCAGTTGCGGCCGGAGGATCAAGAAGGCCGGTTATACAATTTGGTGGGATTTCAGA
>JBJKPO010000497.1:0-2069 GCA_046706235.1 Bacillota bacterium
TTTCAATAGTTGGTAAACCGTTATTTCCGGCAAATCAAGATCCGCCGGAAATAACGGTTTACCAACTATTGAAACGGTATGGGATCATAAGCCGGGAGGCGATATTAGAGGAAGAACTGGCTTGGGATATGCTTTATCCGGTCCTGGACATGCTGGAGAGCATCGGTAAGCTACGGCGCGGTTATTTCGTAACCGGCTTAAGCGGGGTTCAATATGCGTTGCCGGAGGCGATTGAGCAGTTAAGACAGGAGTCCGGCAATTTATTATGGGTATCAGCCTGGCAAGACCCCGCCAACGCCTGCCGTTTGTTTCCCGAATGGCCAGATTTAAATCTTTCCGGGGTTTCCGGAGGTTATTTAGGATACCAGGCCGGGGAACCAGTGCTGCAGGCCGCCGGGAAGAAATTAAAAATCCGGCAATTAACGAAGTTGAAATCCGACATACTTAAAAAAATGCTACAGCAATTGTTTCGTTTCTTGGAACCGGTGTATCACGATCAAAAAATCACCGTGATTCAATATAACGATCAGCCGGTCAATGAGTCCGGTATTGCGCCGGTATTAATAGAACTAGGTTTTGAGGCCGGCTATCGGGAAATGATCCTCTGGCCTTCCCGGCGTTGGTAAATATTTTTTCATAAGTTTTACCTCCTCCTTCATACAATGAATATTGAATTGCTAGGGGGTGGGATTTTTGATTTTTAAAATTACCAACCTGCAACAGTGGCTGACCAGGAACCGGATGCTGCTTTGGTGGTTGATTTTCCTTCCCCTGTTGTTATTAATTCTCATCTGTAATACCAGTTTGTTAAAAATCTCCCCACAAATATTAAATAATTCATTACTTGGTTTTCAATATAAAATACTTAACTCGGCATCTTTAATTATTTTGGCGCGAGTCGTTTTGGTCGCCGTAGGTCTGGTTATAATTATGATCTGTATATTTTTTCCATTATTCCGAGTCAGCAAGGAAGGGATTCAATGGACCAAGGAGTTGGAGGAAGAACTGGGCGAGATTACCGGGGAGGAAGTCGCAACCTTGATTAAGACCGAATCTTTCCGGTGGTCGTTAATTCACAGTTGGATTAGATTAAAGGAACCGGAAGCTCCGGATGCTCATTTACTATTACGAGAGTTAATGACGACTGTTTGGGATGCGTTTCCCGATTATAAACTCAGTGTTTGTTTCATTAAGGACAAAAATTGCTGGGGCATAACCCATACGCTCTTGCCCAGGCTCATTTTAGGGGATGCAACGATTTCGCTGGAAGAAGATCGAACTTTTGAATTGCAGTTGTCTATTGCCCCCAATGAATACCTTGGGTTACGGATCTATAACAGTCACCAGGAAGGATTTTCCCAGATCGACGAAAAATTTATCCAGGCGCTGGGGGAAGTTTTTATACAAAAAGTCGCCAAATCAGGAGTAGAACCGGAGCAACTTTTTATACATTATGACCGAATCCCATTAGCGTTAAATAAGGATGATGTATATGATGAAAGGGGGTGAAAAAAATTTGGGGGAGATCGAAATGAATCGCACACCAAAACAGATTGGCGGTGGAACCGGATATAAAGCGGCCCCGATGGAACGTTCTCAATATTCCAAGACCGGCGCCAAAGGCGATCCGTATGTGGTACGGGCCATCGAACGGGCTCAACGGAAGATTAAGGACTGTATTTTTCAAGTGAACGGGAGAAACGCCAATTGAACGATAGAAGTTGTTAAAGCCGGAATTCCAATGGTT
Source organism: Bacillota bacterium (assembly GCA_046706235.1). Lineage (GTDB taxonomy): Bacteria > Bacillota > UBA4882 > UBA8346 > UBA8346 > JAEZJQ01. The sequence goes on from JBJKPO010000497.1 coordinate 1,748, forward strand.
TTCCGGCTTTAAACCGCATAATTACTTGTTTTCCTTCATCGCTTGCGATTTTAAAAGCCAACTTTCCGCCTCGGTAACCGGAACATCGGACAAGCTGGGATCTTCCGTTATTCGTTCCACGGCGGTCTTGAAATGGGCTTCGGCGGCTTCGGTATCCCCCAGTTCTAATTCGGTCCGGCCCAGCCAATAATATGACTCAACCGGCCATAAGGTATGGGAAACGGCCCACTGGTAATCATCCCGGGCGGCGATAAAATCACCCGTCAGAAAATGAATCCTACCCATCACTAATACCGGTTCGATGGCCTTGACATTGAAGGAC
>JBJKPO010000498.1:0-6826 GCA_046706235.1 Bacillota bacterium
ACTCTTAGGCTTCTTCTAAATTCATTTCACCTTGAGGTTCAACGGTAACGGTTTCTTCCGGTTCTTGAGTTATTTCGGTTGTTTCGGTTGTCCCGGCCGTTTCGGAAACTATGGCATCAGTAGTATCGGTTAATTGTTCGCCTTGTTTTGCCTCGATTACCGCATCCGCAATTTTGCCCGCTAATAGTTTTACGGCACGAATCGCGTCATCGTTTCCCGGAATCACATAATCAATCTCGTCCGGATCGCAATTGGTATCTACAATACCAAAAATCGGAATCTCCAACTTCCGGGCTTCGGCTACCGCAATTCGTTCTTTGCGCGGATCCACGATGAAAACAGCTCCGGGAAGTTTATGCATATTGCGAATACCGCTTAAAAACTTTTCCAAACGAAACCGCTCTTTTTGAAGCTCAAGAACTTCTTTTTTGGGCAAGGCGTCAAACGAACCGTCCTGTTCCATCTGTTCAATTTTACGGAGCCTGTCGATCCGGGAACGAATCGTTTTAAAATTAGTTAGCGTACCGCCAAGCCAGCGTTGAGAAACGTAAAACATCCCGGAACGTTCCGCTTCTTCTTTAATTGCATCCTGAGCTTGCTTTTTAGTACCGACAAAAAGAATATTTCCACCATTTTCAACCACTGAACGGGCAAAATTGTAAGCTTCCTCTACCTTTTTAACCGTTTTTTGAAGATCAATAATATAGATACCATTACGTTCAGTGAAGATATAGGGACGCATTTTCGGGTTCCATCGCCTGGTTTGGTGACCAAAATGCACGCCTGCTTCCAATAATTGTTTCATGGAAATTACAGCCATATCAGCCACCTCCTTTCAATTAGGTTTTTTCCCTCCGCCGGCTTCAACTTTTAGCGGACCTTTTAATATTAGGACCTCCGCCAAAATCCACCCGCGTGTGTAGTAAGGTACACCGCTAATTAGTATAACATAGTCGCCGCCAATTGAAAAGATTTTTATTTTGCTTTCTTAAGTCTCGAGTCATGAGTCATAAGTCTATTTAGACTTACTGCTTCAACTCATGATTGATGGACCGAGACAAACGGACTCATAACTGATCGACTCGTGACTGACGGATTCGCGACTCGTGACTACTAAAACAGCATCGCCTCGGTGAAAGTATCGGTAAAATCGGATGAATTGGCCAGTTCGATATGTTCCACTGTTTTAACGGTGTTAATCAACTCTTGTCTGGCAGTTTGGGAAAGGATACTGATGATAGCGCCCGTTCCGGCGGTATTTCCGGCAATTTTAATCTTTTCAAGCGGAACCGAAGGCAAAAGTCCTAAAAAAACAGCGTCCCCGGGATTGATATGGTTCCCAAACGCCCCGGCCAGATAAATGGTTTCCAAGTCTAAACTGGAAATCCCCAGCTTTTTTTGGATAAGCTCCACTCCGGCCCGGATAGCGCCTTTGGCCAATTGAAACTCCCTGATATCCTGTTGGGTGATAAAAATGGGGTTTTCGGAGTCCCTTAATAGATAATAACGTTGTTGGACGGTGTCATAATTGGAGTCCCGGTTCTCCGTGTTAAAACTTCCATTCCGGGTAATGATTCCCCGCTTTAAAAACTCAACCATCACTCGAAACAGGCCAGTTCCACAAATCCCCCGGGGAGGAAGGTTATCAATGGTCATTAAAACCGGTTGACCTCCATCAACCCACTGGACATCGGTGATTGCTCCCGGCCCGGCCAGTATTCCACAGGAAATTTTGGCCCCTTCAAAGGCCGGTCCGGCTGCGGTCGAACAAGCGAACATCTTTCCTTTGCCGGTGATTACCAATTCGCCGTTGGTGCCGATATCAATTAATAATTCGGTTTTTTCGGAGGTTAATTCACAAGCGAGTATCCCGGCGCTGATATCCGCTCCCACAAATCCCCCGATCCCGGGCAATATATAAATCAGCCCGTCTTTATGAATATCAATCCCCAGTTCGGCTGGAGCCGTTTCAATCATATCGATAAAACTTGGTGTAAACGGCGCTTCACCCATTGAGCCGGGATTAACCCGTAGTAGCAGATGGAGCATGCAAGTATTACCCACCAAATTTACTTGCAAAATTTGAGTCATATCGATCCCGGCCTTACCGGCTAACCGTCTGATTAATCCGGTAATCGCCTGAATGATTGTTTCATGAAGCGTTGTAAGTCCTTCTTGATTTTGCGCATACATAATCCGGGAGATTACATCGGCTCCGAAAGCCGCTTGCGGATTAAACGCGGAAACCGTACCGGCAATCCGGGTATTTTGAAAATCGATCAGAAAAGCGGCCAGTGTGGTAGTTCCAATATCGATTGCCACCGCATATTTGGGTTGTGGAACGGTAATGGAAATACTAATTGCTTTACCGGCAAAAATCTCCACCCAAAATTGCCCCGAAGATTTTGACAGTCCGGGAATTTGGCGAAGCAAATCAAGGGTGGGTTCACAGCCGGGCGGGAGCTTGGCGGCGATATTTTCCCAGCACCAAATATCGGGCTTGGCAATTAATCGTTGTTGATATAATAAATCCAATTGCCGGGATTGTAATATGTGGCAGTTTAATATCGATCCGGTTAAGCTTTCATTGTGATCGAAAGTATCGGGCAATTCGACGGTTATTGAATTACAAACCCTTGTCCGGCAAGCCAGACGAATGCCTAAAGCCAGTTCGGCCGGTTCGATGTGTTTTTTTTCAATTGCCGTCGGCGGATTAAGGTTACCGCTTACTTTTATCCGGCATTTGCCGCAGGTCCCTTGTCCGTTGCACGGGAAAGAAAATTGCGGATCTTCGGACCGCAAAATATCGCCAATTAAAGTGTTTTCCGGCACCTCGCGCGAAAAACCCCGGTTAACAAAAAATACTTGATGCTTCTTAATCATAAAATCTCTATCCCTGAGTTTTAACGGGCCTGAAACCCGTTCTGATTTCTACTAATCGTATTTTATCCCGATTCCAACAAATAAATTATTACTGACGGTATCATAACCTATATGAAAAGTAATCGGTCCGATAATTTTAATATAAGCATTGGCTTCCGCCAGAAACCGCTGGGTAAAAACATAATACTTGGGACCGGCTAACACTATGACATCAGAGTTGGAGCTTTGATAAGTATAACCCGCGCCGAAAAAAAGGTCCAGTCTCCCATTGCCGGAGTTAACTCCTAATTCCCCATACAGCCCGCCATAGTTTTGGAACGACATGATTTTATTGCCCAGCGAAAGATCAAAGTAATTATTGGCGGCGGAACTGGTGGAGCTGATTTTGGTAAACATTTGATCTTGCCGGAAATATCCGATTTTGGAATAATTCCCGTTTAAGTCTTCGCTGACCCAAATATAATTATCCCCTCCAAACGCGGCCATACAAACCGCGGAACCGGAAAAAATCAAAATAACAGCTAATAATATGGTAAGCCATAACTTCATTTTTGGAAATCCCCCTCTACATTATTCCTTTCATTTATCGTCGTTTACCGGGGAATACTTTACGTGATTTCCTCAGTTTTGTATAGTGCTATTGAACAGTTTTGAATCCATTTTTACTAACTAGTAAAGGGTGTGTAAATAAAGGCCTTCCGGATGCTGCCCGGGCAAGTTTTTTAAGTTTACTCCAATTTCCATCTATGGGAACCGGAGCGACGGCTAAAGTATCCCTATCCGGAATAAGCGCCACAATTTCGGTGCCATCCGGTAGATATCGCGGAAAATCATTAAACTGCTTTTCCCTTTTAGAAAACCCATATAACTTGATACGTTCATTTTGGGTGGTATCTTTTGGGTATAAAAACAATTTGGTATATACAGTTCCACTTCGTATGTGATAAACTATTTTCGTCCATTTGGATGTCCTCCTTTGATTAGTGAGCGGTCGGCGAAACCTGCTCTATTTTATCAAAGGAGGACTTTTCCGCCATCCATATAGGCTTAGCCTTTTCATTCTCACACGCTTAGCGTGTGGTTTTTATTCGCTTCGCTCATAATAAAAAAGACCTTTATTGGTCTTTTTTATCCTGTTTTCCCACAACATTCTCTATATTTTAATCTTCTTCCTGACTTGCTCTTTTTTCCACAAGGACATGGTTTATTAGGACTAACCAGTTTTGCGATATTAGAAATGGTTTTTAATTTAGCATTTCTCTTAATTGTTTCGGCTTCATCTACATAATCAATAGTTTTAATTGAAGGTATACGAAAGGTCATGATGGTCTTTCCGTTTACGTTTGTAATGGATATATCTCCACTTGTGATTATATCCATTCCAATAATAGCTCCAAACCCGCTATTGTCATTTTGGCACTCAATTACTCTTATTCCTGGTATTCCGACTCTATTTGGCAAAAATATATTAACTAAATAGGAATTACAATCAACCTCGGCATCAGCATGTTTCATTTTAGTTAATCCAATAGAAACCAAGTTTAATGCTTTAGCTGTATTTGCAGTAATTACACTATTTGTTGCTCCGGTATCCCATAATGCGATTGTTTTAAAGGGTTTAAAGGGTGGTCCGTTTGGATATTGTTTTGGATCAAACGCCGGAAATAATAATACTTCAGTGGTTATTCGATTTGTTATTCCGGTATATTTAACTGTAAATGCGTGAAAAATATCATTCATATTTTATGCCCAACAAATATTATTGGAATTAATCGTTACAGTATAAGCTTCCGGACCCGGAATGCATGGTTGAATCATAAATGTTCCTATTGGATGTTCCTTTTGTGCCTCAATATAAGCAATTAATGGACTTTCATAAACCCCAATTAACTCTTCTCCAATTATAACCAACGATTTTCCTCTATATTTCTTAACAAATTCATTTTGATTGGCAATAAAGAAATCTAATTCTTTCTTGAACATTTTAATTCACTCCGTTCATTACTTACATATATTTTATCGGTAAAAATTATTTTTGACAACACCATTTTTCATAAATCATTAAACAGTAGTTTGCCTAATAATTTAACTAGATATTTTCTTTAATCAAAACCAGGAAAAAATACCGCCGCTGGCAAAAAGCAAGCAACGGTATCGTAAATACTAAATATTAAAAAGTAATTTTACGTTCACCTAAACTCTCTACTCTTCATCCTCGGCCATCTGTTTCTTCGCTTCGGCAATGATAGCTTCCGTGAGTTGGCCCGGTACTTCCTCAAAATGATCGAAGGTGAGGTCGAAATCGGCCCTTCCTTGGGTCATGGAACGCAATTCAATCGGATATTTGCTAAGTTCGGCCTGCGGCACATGGGCCTTTACGATTTGATACTTGCCGTCCGGCTCCATACCCATGATTTTACCCCGTTTTTTATTCAAATCGCCGATGATATCACCCATAAATTCTTCCGGGACCCTGACATCGACACTCATAATCGGTTCCAGTAAAATGGCCTTGGCATCTTTATTAGCGAACCCTTCCTTAACCGCCAAGTGAGTGGCGGTTTTGAAAGCCATTTCCGAAGAATCAACATCGTGATATTTTCCCTCCAATAGAGTTACACGGATATCCACGATTGGATAACCGGCGAGTACGCCTTTTTCCAACACTTCATGCAACCCCTTTTCAATTGCCGGGATAAACTCATTTCTAGCCCCGAATTGGGCGCCTTTGAAATCTTGAACAAATTCAAATCCGGAACCCGCCGGCAACGGGCTAAGTCTGAACGTAACTCCTCCATATTGGCCCCGGCCGCCGCTTTGTTTCTTGTAAAGACTTTTGGCTTCAACCGTTCCTTTGATAGTCTCTTTATAAGACATCTTCGGAGCTTTTAAAGTCACCTCGGCCCCGAATTTCTTATGCAATTTGCTGGTAATTATCTCAATGTGCAGATCGCCCATTCCGGAGGCGACAAATTCATGGGTTAGCGGATCTTTGCGCACTATGAAAGTCGGGTCTTCTTCGGTTAGCCGGGTCAAACCGCTGCTAATTTTATCTTCGTCGCCTTTGTTTTTCGGTTCCACGGCCAGGGAAAACTTAGGCTTCGGAAAATCAATGGCGGGATATGCAATCGGCTTTGCTTTCTCACAAAGAGTATTCCCGGTGGTAGTTTCCTGCAGTTTGGCCACCGCTCCCAAATCTCCGGCTCCGAGCTCCGGAACGGGTTCCTGTGTTTTCCCTTTAATCACATACAGCTGTCCAATTCGCTCATTGTTTCCTTTTACGGAATTAAACACCTGGGAATCGGACTTAATGACCCCTGAAAATACCCTGAATAATGTCAATTTCCCGACAAACGGGTCCGCCATGGTTTTATAAACCAACGCTGAAAATGGTTCGTTATCGTCCGGCTTCCGCTTTTCTTCACTGTTGGTATTCGGATTGATCCCGGTTAACTCGCCGCGATCGACGGGTGATGGCAGATAATTAACAGCTACATCCAAAAGATTAGTAATTCCGATTGCTTTCAGAGAAGAAACGGCCAAAACCGGAATCAGCTTGCCGATAATGGTCGCCTTGCGGGCGCCGGTCAACAACTCCTCGTTGGTCAGCTCCTGCCCATCCAGGTATTTGGTGAGCAAATCGTCATCACTTTCGGCAATCGCCTCTACAAGTATCATCTTGTATTCTTGAACCTTTTCGTCCAAATCAGCGGGCACCGGTTTTTCAACCATCTTGCCCCCCTCGGAAACATAGGCCTTGTTTTGCAGGATATCAATTACGCCTTGAAATTTATCGGCCGCCCCGATAGGGATTTGGACCGGAATGACATGGTTCCCGAATTTATCGCGCAATGACTTTACAGCGTTGTCGAAATTGGCATTCTCCCGATCCATTTTATTAATGACAATTATCCGGGGTAATTTTTGTTCATCAGCGTAACCC
>JBJKPO010000499.1:0-6001 GCA_046706235.1 Bacillota bacterium
GTATTACTACAATTCCTAAATAAGCATAAATGGGATACTTCGTTTCCGGATAGTTTTCCATTAAGTATTTTATAATATAGACAATAGCCAGTATTACAAATGGAACACTTGAAAAGAAATGATAAATAAATGTTAACCGGGAAATCATAACCCACGGCAAATATTGAAATGTCAAGGCGATGAAAACCACCAGCATTTTCCGGTCTTTTTTTTGAAAGGCGATGGATATCGAAGTGATTACCGCGATAATTCCCACCCACCAGATTGCCGGATTCCCCATGGAAACGATACTCGATGTTTTTCCGGGGGGAAGATCAGTCCCGCCGTAAAACCAGATTGGTTTATATTCAAGCGGCCACTGCCACCATGGTGAGGAAAAGCTATGAGTGGCCACTAAATTTTTATGGTAATTGTACATATATGACTGGTAGGAGAAGACTTCCTTTACACCGTGACCGGGACCAGGCACCATCATAAACGGTACGTAGGATAGAATATAGATTATGCCCGGAATGATGATAAAAAACAAGATGCAGAAAAAGAAGGTCCCCCAGAGATATTTGGGTATAAACTCATAAACCCAGGGTTTTTTACGCCCTTTTTTATTGGCGGTCGCTAAAGCATAATCTTTACATTCCCAGTATTTGGCTAAAAAAAGCAACAGAGCCAGACCGGCCGCCCCATAAAGGGCGATCCATTTGCATGCGGCGCCAATCCCGAAAAACAAACCGGACCAAAATAAAGGTCTGAGCGACGGCTGAAATCCTAAGAGATAAGATTTATTGACAAAATAATCATACATGAAATAGTACATCACAATTACAAAAAAGGTCCCATAAACATCAATGGTCCCGATTCGCGTCTGGGTGAAATGCATGAAGTCGAACATCATTAAAAATGCGGTACAAAAAGCGAAGAATCTTTTTTCGAACATCTTTTTTCCAAAAGCATACATTACGGGAATCATCGCCGCGCCGAATAATGTTCCGATAATCCGCCAGCCGAAGGTATTCATCCCGAAAATTAGAATTCCCAAAGCAATCAGGAGTTTTCCCAATGGAGGATGAGTGGTTTCATAAGGTTCGATCCGGTGGATGTGCTCGTAGGCGGTACGTACGTGATAAATCTCGTCGAAGTAAGTCCCGCCAAGGAAACTTGGATTATATTCCAAGGTATCCGGTTCATCGAAGAGGTTTTCCACTGAACCGGAATCTTCGGGATCAATCATCTTTTCCCCGATCTTGAAACCGGACAAAGGGGTTTTGCTGTCGCGTTCAAAGAAAGCCAATTCATTGAGGGTGCCGCCCGAGACATCGGTAATCACTTTTAGTCGAGTAGTTTGGACCGAAACAACCACATATTTCCATACATAAAAATCACGTTTATCAATCATGACCAGGGGCATAAATTTTCCGGTATTATCAAGGTATTCCAGGCGGTATTTGCCGTCGCCCAGCCCTCCAAAGTAGGATATTCTTGATAAATCCACTTTCCTGTCAAAATTAATCACAAAATTTTCTCCGGGTTTAAGCGGTTTCCATGAAGTTTTGGGTACTTTGAAGCTTCCCAGGTTAATCAGGGCGATAATCAAATAAATTACCGTCATAATTACCATAATCGTCCAATCCTTGCGGTCCAGTTTCAAACGAAATATGGTCTGTTCCGGTTGAGTTTCCGCTCCTGGTTTTACACCGCTTTTTGTTTGTCCGGTGACGGAGCTATGCTCCGGTTTTCCTTTTTTAAATAAAAAGTAACCCAAACCGGCCAAAAGAATTAAAAAGACGGCGGCAAATATAATTATGGGTTGACTGATGCCGTTATTGCCACCCCCACCGCCGGAGGAACCGGTACCGGCGGTAAAAAAGTTGACATAAGGTCCGACCGGAGGATTTTTTAGTTTTGTGACCGATACATCATCAAACCAGGCTTTGCCGGTATTGGTACTGCCATAGCCTCCGAGTCCGAGCGTCAGAATAAAATTTTGCTGATCTTTACCGGTCTTCCCGGTAAGCTCAAGATATTGCCAGCCCTCGCTGGTTCCTTTTACATCGGTCGAGGTATCTAAAATCCCCTCAACCGAGATATTGGCTCCTTTGTTATTCATGCCGACATTTTCGGTTTTCACCCAGCAGGACAATTTGTAGTATGTATCGGGTTCAATCTTAACTTGTTGTTTATACCGGGAGTCGTTGGGAGAATTGTTAATGATATAAACGCTTTTGGAACCGGAATGTTTTTGGGAGCCGTCCCACTTAAATTCGGTGACCCCCCCGTTATTATCCCAAGCGCCTTTGGTCCAGAAATAAGCTTCACCCGAACCTTCTTCAAAACCCGGATTGGGGATCAGGTTGGTACTTACTCCGGTGACATTTTCCACGTTACCGGCCGCCAAAACGGTGTAACATGTAATTAAGAAAAATAAGACTAATGGGATTAAATAAGTGATTCTTTTTCGCATTTACTATCACCTGTCTTTTATGAGAGATAAAGGTTTCATATCGATATTATATCATATTGTAACGTAGCTACAATTTAAAATTATCTCCAAAAGTTAGTTAAAAAGGTAAATATTTTAAGGATTATTATTAAGCCGATGGCAAAAGAAGTCTATCCCTTATCGAAAATAGAGCGGTAATTGAGCATTCTTGCCAGATAGTTAGTTATATTTATCCACCGAATTAATATATGCAACGTCATTTTAGCGCATCGCTAATTGTTGCTGTTGAATTAATAAGTGGCGATGCGTCAAATTAAAGGTCGTTGAATATAGATAATGAAGCATGATTTCAATCAAAAAATATCAGGTAAAGTAAGTTTTACTAAATTTAATTTAACAGGTAATGTAAACCTCGATCCGGCAAGTACATTTAAATTTTTCTTGAAATGCAAAGAAAAATTTGCCGGATCGGGTTCATCTACTGAATCCGGCAAGTCCCTATTTAGAAAATACTTTTAAGTTATTTGCCGGATTCAGGGTAAAATAAAGTTAATAATGGCGTGAATAAAAATGTTAATAATTTGTTAACACTGTGGATAAAACGGATCGTGGTATTTTTCAATAACAGTAATAACTTTACTTATGGGTTGCGTCATATTATAATAATTTTGAAAAAAACTTGTCTTGTTATGCAATCACCGTTTTCCCACGCAGTTTCATAACTGAAACGCTTTTATTAAAAGCGTTGCGAAAAAAAGCATAGTTATTTTATTGATTAAAGAGGGACCCATATGAAAAATATTAATGTCCGACGGATTTTTGTGGAAAAAAAGCCCGGATTTGACATTGAGGCCCAAAACCTGGCTCATGATCTTAAATCTAATTTGCAAATTCGAAATCTAGAGGGGTTACGGGTGATTAACCGTTATGATATCGAAGGGATTTCCGCCTCCGAGTTCGAACTGGCCCGGTATATCGTTTTTGCGGAACCGCCGGTGGATTTGGTATATGACGAAAAAATAACGGCGGGTCGAAACTCGCGAATTCTCGCTATCGAATATTTACCCGGTCAATACGATCAACGGGCCGATTCGGCGGCGCAGTGCATCCAGATCCTGACTCAGGGGGAAAGACCGGCGGTTAAATGCGCCAAATTGGTAATTTTGGATGGAACAATCAGTGATGAGGAATTTGATCGTATTAAGAAGTATTGTATCAATCCGGTGGAAAGCCATGAAGCTTCTCTCGAAAAACCAATTACTCTGAAGACAGAGTTAACGGCGCCGGAAAATATAAGTTTAATTCAGGGGTTTATCCAAATGGAGCCGGTTCAACTGGAGAATTTATTGGAAGAAATGGGCCTGGCAATGTCTCCGGCGGATTTAAAATTTTGTCAAACTTATTTCAGAGATGCTGAACAACGTGATCCGACATTCACCGAGATTCGGGTGATCGATACTTATTGGTCGGATCATTGCCGTCATACTACTTTTCTTTCCCGGATTGAGGATGTAACCGTTGAATCGGGCCCTTATGCCGGAATCTTTCAAACCGCATATCAAAATTACCTGGCTACCCGGAAAACGGTTCATCAAAACCAAGAAAGGCATCTTTGTCTGATGGACCTGGCTACTATCGCCATGAAAGAATTGAAACGTCAAGGGAAATTAACCGATCTTGATGAGTCGGAAGAGATTAACGCTTGCAGTATTGTAATTAATGTTGATGTTGATAATGAAAATCAAGAGTGGCTGGTTATGTTTAAAAATGAGACTCACAATCATCCTACTGAAATTGAGCCTTTTGGGGGCGCTGCCACCTGCCTGGGCGGCGCTATCCGGGACCCGCTATCGGGGAGGTCTTACATTTACCAAGCGATGCGTGTTACTGGAAGCGGCGACCCCCGGACCAAAGTTGAAAAAACTATTCCGGGGAAGCTGCCCCAGCTTAAAATAACCACCGGGGCCGCCGCCGGATATAGCTCCTATGGTAATCAGATCGGACTTGCCACCGGACAAGTCGCCGAGGTGTACCATGACGATTTTGTGGCGAAGCGAATGGAAATCGGGGCGGTTATTGGCGCAGTTCCGAAGCAAAACGTAATTCGAAAGACTCCGGTTCCGGGGGATGTCGTTATTTTGCTTGGAGGTAGAACGGGACGGGACGGTTGCGGCGGGGCCACCGGTTCATCCAAGGAACATACCGAGGATTCCTTGCAAACATGCGGCGCTGAAGTTCAGAAAGGAAATCCGCCCACCGAGCGAAAAATCCAGCGTCTGTTCAGAAACTCCGTAGTGAGCAGGATGATTAAGAAATGCAATGATTTTGGGGCCGGCGGCGTGGCGGTGGCCATCGGGGAACTGGCCGAGGGCCTGGATATCGATCTGGACGCCGTGCCCAAAAAATATGAGGGTTTGGATGGTACTGAGTTGGCCATTTCGGAATCCCAGGAACGAATGGCGGTTATCGTCAGCGCCGCCGACATGGACTTTTTTATTGACGCCGCCAGGGAAGAGAATCTCGAAGCCACCGTGGTGGCGGTCGTTACCGATCAAAAACGGCTTAAAATGTATTGGCGCGGTCAAATCATCGTTAATCTGAGCCGGCATTTTTTAAGCACCAATGGAGTATTGCAGACAGTAAAGGTAACCATCGGTTCCCCTCCGGCGGATAAAAATACCTTCCGTCAATCCGCCTGGGATATGGCCAATAGCAAAGATTTGGAGGATGTCTGGTTTCATAATTTGCAACGATTGAATGTATGCAGTCAAAAGGGCCTGGCGGAGCGTTTCGATAGCACCATCGGGGCCGGGACCGTACTAATGCCTTTTGGCGGTAAATACCAGCTCACTCCGGCCGAAGGAATGGTGGCGAAGCTTCCGGTGCTCTATGGAGATACCCATACCGGGACCGCGATGGCGTTTGGATATAACCCTGATCTATCGAAGTGGAGTCATTTTCATGGCGCTTTTTTTCCTGTAATTGAGGCGGTAACTAAAATGGCGGCCATGGGGGTGGATTATACCAAAATACGGTTGACGCTTCAAGAATATTTTGAGAAATTGGGTAAAGAACCGCTCAAATGGGGTAAACCGTTTAGCGCATTGCTGGGAGTTTATTATGCCCAGCTCAAATTGGGAATTCCGGCGATTGGTGGGAAAGACAGCATGAGCGGCACATTTAAAGATTTTTTGGTTCCGCCTACTTTGGTTGCGTTCGCCGTGGCGGCCGTTGATGCAAACCGGGTTGTTTCCAATGAGTTTAAAGAGATTGGCAGCCGGGTGGCGCTTGTTTCATTGGATCGAGATATTTGCGATATTCCCGACTTCGGACAATTGAAGCAAAATTTTACCCGGATCCATGAGTTAATCAAGACCGGAAAGGTTTTAGCCGCTCATAGTATCCGTTACGGCGGTTTAGCGGAGGCAGTCACCAAAATGTGCTTTGGTAATAAAATTGGTTTTATATTTGACGGTTATCAAGACCCGGAAAGCTTGTTCGTTCATGATTACGGCTCAATGGTGCTCGAGATGCCGGCCGGAGAGGTTATCGATAGTTTACTTG